>CAYJQA010000005.1:0-30009 GCA_964372065.1 uncultured Litorilinea sp. | reverse complement strand
CAAGGAGGTCCCCCAATGATCCGCAAAGAAGCCGTCATCGCCATCCTTGGCAGCCCTATAGCCTATTACACAGCCTTTGCACGGGTCCTGGGTGGGGTTGAAGCCGGGATATTGACCTCTCAGTTCTTTTATTGGTACGGCAAAGGCCACGATCCCGAAGGCTGGATCTATAAGACCCAAGCAGAAATTGAAGAAGAAACAGGCCTAACCCGTCGTAACCAGGAAACAGCGCGCAAGAAGTTACGTGATCTCGGCGTCCTCGATGAGCGATATACCGGCATGCCGGCTAAACTCTACTATCGTCTCAACTTGGACAGATTATTTGCGTTGATGAACTCCTGGTTTGGTGAGGAAGTTCTGCAAAAGGAGGGTGTCCAGGACGAAACAGAGGAGGATACACCTGGCGAATCACAGGATGTACAGATCCGCCATCCAAGGATGTACAAACCCGCCATCCAAGGAAGCGCGAACCCGCCATCCAAGGATGTACAAACCCGCCATCCAAGGAAGCGCGAACCCGCCGTCCAAGGAAGCGCGAATCCGCCACCCATGAATGGCGGATCCCGCCATTCCAATACAAAGACTACAACAACAACTACAACAGAGATTACAACAGAGACTACCACACCCACAGACCCACCTGCTGCTACAGCAGAAGTACCTGTGACTGTGGTTGTGCCTGTAGGGACTTCTGACATACCAGATTGGCTGTCTAACGAATTTCAACTACTCTTGGGAAGCAAACGGACTGTCAACGCAGCGGACCAGGCAGCGCTGGTTGAACTTAGTTCGTACCCAGATCACATTGTCCAACAGGCATTGGACACCGCGCGTGCTTGGCTTCGCAAATCGAATCGGACACCGATCCATAGCATGGGACGATGGTTGGTCGGTACCGCGCAGCGTAAACAGGAGGCGGAACAGGCGCGAGGCAGTACGGTCACTTTCATCAGCGATGAAGGGAGCTATGTCTGGAACATTAGTGGATCAGAAGAAGGATCAGGACTGCCTACAGAGATTGCAGAGCCGGAACCTCTTACGCCACAGGCCCAGATATGGCAGACTGTGCTGCAAGAGTTAGAGGTGCATCTTCCCAAAGCAACCTATGACGCTTGGCTGCGCGATACTGTCGTGGTTTCGGCGACGGAGGATGAGTACGAAATTGGATTGCCCAACGCTCAGGCGAAAGACTGGATTGAGAATCGTTTAGTTCATACCGTTAAACGGACCTTAGCCAGTATACTGGGTCATTCCGTCGCCATTCGCTTTCAAGTGCTGCGATAGGAAGAACCATCGTACTGTCCGCACTGCGGACACTTAGAGGAGGGGGTATGGCGCGCATCATTGCCATTGCAAATCAAAAAGGAGGGGTCGGCAAGACCACCAGCACGCTCAACTTAGGGGCTGCCCTTCAGGAACTTGATCAATCGGTCTTACTGGTGGATCTCGATCCACAAGCCTCGCTCACCATGTCCGTGGGCCTAAATCCCGAAACCCTGAGCCTGACCATCTTTAACGTTCTGTCGGCCACCATCAACGAAGACGAGACGCCTACACTGGGTGATGTCATCATCGCAACCCCAGCCGGAATTGACCTGGCCCCGGCCAATATTGAACTTTCCGGGGCCGAACTCGATCTCAACAAAGCGACCATGGGTGAATTGGTTTTGCGCGAGGTGTTGAACACTGTTCAGGATCGTTATGACTTCATCTTGATTGACTGCCCGCCAAGCTTAGGATTACTGACCATCAACGCGCTGTCAGCGGCGAACCATGTGTTGATCCCCTTACAGGCGGATTATTTGGCGCTCAAAGGCGTCAACTTGCTGATGAAGACCATATCGACGATTCAGCGCAAGATCAACCGCGACCTCAAGATTGCCGGCGTCTTTGCCACCATGGTCGATATACGCACATTGCATGCGCGCGAAGTGCTGACCTCGGTTGAAAAGGTGCTGGCGGGCCATGTCCCCATCTTTAGCTCGGTCATCAGGATGAACGTACGTTTGAAAGAAGCGCCCATCACTGGAGAAAGCATATTGCGTTACGCCAGCGACAGCAATGTAGCCCAAGCCTATCGCGACCTAGCACGGGAGGTACTTAATGGCGGCTAAACGAGCTAAGGTCACCAAAGAAAGTGCAATGGCCACATTGGGCGCTGGCGGCATCCTCGACCGCATTGGGGATGCGCCAGCTACAGTTGAACTCAGTGACCTGCCCGTGGAGCAGATTCAGCCCAACCCATTTCAGCCACGCCAACAATTCGCGCCGGAAGGACTAGAGGAATTAGCCGCATCTATCCGGGCGCAGGGTTTTTACGGTCATCTTGTTGTGCGTCCACAGGGACGGCGATATCAGTTGGCCTATGGGGAGCGTCGGCTGCGTGCCGCCAAACTGGCTGGCCTAGCCACCATTCCCGCCCAGATCCGTGAACTCTCTAATAATGAAATGATGGAGATTGCGCTTACTGAGAATGTTTTGCGTGAGGATCTGCACCCTGTTGAAGAAGCGCGGGGTTATATGCGGCTCCAGGAGACTATGGGTTACAGCGTACGGCAGATCGCCGAACGGATTGGCAAAAGCAAAAGCTATGTAGGTACTTTGTTGAGTCTCCTGCGGTATCCAGACCTAGAGGAAGCTGTCCGCACTGCGGACATCCCGGTGCGCACTGCGGAAGAACTGGCCAAAATCGAGGATCCCACATTACGGAGTTACTACCTGAAACAGGTTGTCGCTGGCAACTTAAACCGGGATCAACTGATCGCCAGCCTCGCACGCGGGGACACTCCTGCGACTGTCCGCACTGCGGACAAACAAGTTGCGGTCTCCGCCGCCATCAGCCGCGCATATCGCACATTAGAGCGCCAGCGTAGCGATCAGGTTCAGCCCGCGGAGAGGGCAGAAGCGATCAGGCTACTTCAGCAGATCATTGCGCAGGCGCAGCACCTGTTGGGGGAGCTTGTGAAGGAATAGTTGACTTGTAGTGAGATTATTCGCGTAGTGATAACTAACCAAAAGTTAAGGGCAAACATCAACTCTTGCACGTAAATGCACGTTAAGCCCTCTGGTGAAGCTGCACGTGGTCTGTCTTGTTACCCCTAGTGACAAGGGGCCTCTACTCCGGTTCCACGAGCCGGGCCACCGTTGCGCCACAAGTCGCACAAGTTCCCGTCAAGACCAAATCTCCCTGCTTGATCTGGCCGCGATAGTCCACCATGGTCGTGACTTGGCGATACCTACTGCACCATACATTGTCCAGCAGCCGTCGCTGCATCGGTTGCGGAATGCGCGCCCAAAGCCGCCGTGCGGCGGGCGTGAAAGCTAAATCCTCAGGCGGCTTACTCATCCTCCTGATCCCTTCCTTATAGCTCGCCCCGTAGTCCTTCGCGTGACGCTGCTCTCGTACTGCCGCAGACAATATGGGATTACCTTGCGTCACCCAGGAGCAAGGCCACTTGAGTCGCCTCCCAGCGTGGGTAGTCGTCGGAATTTGCCCGGTAGACTTGCCACGCCCAATTGAGCAGACGGACTGGCGAGTCGCCTCCAGGAGACCAGGCACCACCCAGTGCTTCCGAAGCAATAATCTCCCTGGGCGCAGTCTCAAGAAGCATGTCGTCTATAATGCGCCGAATCAATCCGTCTAGGTTGTCCTGATAGTAGCCGTGGTAGTCTTCAACCACGGATAGTGCGCCGGCAACTCTGCGCCATTCCTCTCTTACTTCATTCGCCAATTCGCTATAGCCTGCTTGCTCGGCGCGTTCTGTTAAGAACTTGATACGCAGCCATGTAATGGGGTGAGGACTGACTGCCAAGTGCTCCGGAGCGCGGTAGAAATCTTCGTTATCCATGTTTCCCAGATACCAGGAGAAGGCGTGCAGGAAACAGGGTCCACCGATAGTAAACCCAACTGCGTCACAAAACAACTCTTGTGCCCAGCTATACCATGTGTCCACAATCAGCTGTCGTGCAGCGGCCTGCTGCTCGGAATGCCTGTCGTTGCGTCGCGACAGCGGCACCAACGCGGCGGCGATACCGCGTCGCAATTCGGCTACGAGTTCGTCCATTTCCGGCTTGTGGAGGTTGTAGAGCAAATGTCCGAACTCGTGAAAGAGAAGGGGTTGATAAAGTAGCCCCCTTTGCTCAACCGAGGGGAATATGTAGATGGGGGCGAAGCGCACGAACGGCCAGATAGATACTGTTCCGTCCACCAGTGCCGGCGGATAGATAGCCGTCCGCGGGTGCTGTTGATGCAACCATCCGATCATGGACAGACAAAGCCGATCTGAGTGTGAGGCACGCAACACTGGGGCAACCAGCCTGGGGATAATATAATGGGCCCACCGGGTCACATTGCTTGTCTGGCTAAGGATATCGTTCAGCAGGTCATCTTGCCCCAACTGAAGGTAAAGCAAGTTGTTTCTAAGGGCATCTCGCAATTCCTTGCGGCAAGTATTTAGTATGTGCTCCCGGTACGGTGTAGCCTCGACCGGCACCTCGGTCTTTTCTAGCAACTTCAGTAACAGATCCACATCCCTTAACAGGGCTTCGTTGCGCCGCACAAGGATTGCGCGCAAATCCTCCATGCTTAGGCTTCCTCGAAAGTGGCTATGTCGTTATAAGAGTACCGCTCTAGCAGAGTTCTCAGGTCGCGCAAATACTCGATAAGCGTCTCCAGATCCTTCCTCTGCTCGGATCGCATCAATCTTGCAATGGTGGAAACTGGTATCGTACCGGGAGACGAACGCCCCGGTTGAACCCGGACATCCTGCAGGTAGCGAGTGGCCAACTCTCCGAGCCGGGGATCAGCTCCCACCACCGTCCCACCTCGGCTCTGTTTGGCCCCTTCAAGCAAGTCCTGCAGGCGCTCCAGAAAAGCGCTCAGACGCTGCCTGGCGGTTTCCAGGTCTGACTCGCTTGTAGGGTCGGAAATATTGGCAAGGGTAAGCTTGGCATGGATAGAGAGTGTATTGATCGCTGAAATCGTCTCATGTGTTCGTTCAAAACTTGACGCTGCCAGCCAGTCACTTTTCATAGGGATATACCTCCTTGGTACGCGTCCCACTTGAGATACCCGGTGCAGATCACCGTAATCGCCTTACCTCTTGCGCTGCTCGTGCTGCTAATTCCTCATCGGTGCGCTTTAGGGGAAGTGGCAGGCGTTGTGCTATGCCCGGGCTGGACCAGTTTAACTGAGCTGCCGCGAACGAGGCGATGGTTGCCCCCATTAGGTCTTGGCACCGGCCATTCCCTACTATTATGAGCGGGTCGGCGGTGCCTTGATGCAGAGTGGCGGCACCAGTCGATGCGAGTGCTGCCATGTGGGAGTTTAGCTCTATAACGGTCCCCTCCAGCGGATTTAACACGAATTCGCTCTGCCTTTTCACCACGACTTCCCAAATACGGATGGCTTTCTGGCTATCCTTATGCAAATCGACCATGTCGATCCGCGCATCTCCTGCCAGTTGATTTCTCGCTCGAAGAATATCGAGTGCACTATCAATCCCCTCTACCTCTTGCCCACAGAACCGACCGTCGCGCGCCACTAATAGAGACTTGATAGGGTCAGATCCGTGCGGGAATAAAGAGTCGAAAAGGCTCACGATCTGCTTCGAAAGTATGACATGGTTGATAGCTTCATTTTGGTGCTCTGGCTTTGTATACACATGGGAGGCGAGTAAGAATCCGGGTGATTTTTCTTCTGGACGTGCTAGGAGCAGCGATAAGGCGAAGTAACGTCGATCGTGGCCCACGTCTATTGTCAACTGTGCTTCGTAAGGCCCAGCTTGCTCCAAGCGGTAAGGAACCGCATCAAGTAGCTGGAGTACTTCGAATACATTCTTCTCGACAAAATCGTCCCAGCGGCGTTGTCCATATTGTAAATCGGGAGCTTCAGCTCTCCTTCGATTGGCTCCGTTGCGGAAATAACCGTAGTGCTGTCGAAGAGTTCTGTCCGTAACACGTTTGACCCGCCAACCATCTAGCTGGAAGGCGACCTCGTAATAGGCAGCTGGCTCGTCGTTGAGCACGAAGACGACGGTTCCGGCTCTGTTTGTCTCCATCAACCCTTCAATGGCTTCGGACACCGAAGTGTAACTCATTACTTCGTCGTCAAAGGCGTAACCGGTCATTTTCTTTATGTCGTCGATCAGGTCATCAGCCATTTGGACGCACGCTTCCCCGTCCAGCGTCTCAGGGTACGCGAAATAAATCGTGCGATCAGCGACCGATGGGACCGCATAACACCCCGAGTGCTCTAGGCACTCGGCACGGCGCCGGAAGTTTTCGCGGTAGGAACTGGGTGTGGCCTTATCGGGGGCAGGTAGGCGTTGGCCCTTCCCAAAGATCAGTTCTGGCATGGGCATCGTGTGGACCCGGCCAACCGGGGGACGCCAGAAGCCCGGCTCTATGCCGGGAGCGACCCGTCCGAAGGGACGCGGGCCAAGGTCAGTCCAAAACTTCTGAACGAGGGTGCGTCGCTCCTCAGGCACGATCTTATCTATAGAACGCATACTTTGAGGCAACTCGTCGTTCATTACCCGTACGCGCAATCTCTCTGCTGCTACCGGCTGTGGCCTCTCCAATCCAGGAAATGAAACCCATACTGCAGGTCCATCCTCCTGAAAGGTAAGGTCTGGGTATATCTCGTGGTAGTACGCGGTTAGGGAATCATAGGTGCGGCCTTTAACTCGAACCCTACCCGTAGTATTACAGGTCACCCCAATCCGCGCTTCCTCAAAGTAGCACTTGGTCTTCGTATGGCCGTTGTCATAGAGGAGGGTCCCCTTTTGTCCGGCCTGCCGATCGGTGAGCCGATCGAACCAAGCCTTGCGGCGGCGGTACTCAGCATCTGGCACGTCTGCATTGAAGAAATAGTCCAGGGATTGGGTCGTGAAGAAGGCGGTACCAACGTCCACAGCCACGCCTACACCAACTTCGTCCACTGATAACGCTGATACCTCGAAGCGTCGATAAGCGTCTATACCACCATCTGTGTAGAAAGGCCCTTGCTCATACCATATGCGTGGGCTGTCCAGACTCCAGAGTTGGTGCCTAGCGGCCAATGTAGCAAGTAAAGCTCGCTCAACTAATGTAGGCAGCAGTTTTGGCCCATCTGTGTCAGAAAGGGTTAACTTTCGCGGTTCCGACCCAGTGTCAGTGACGAGCAACTCCCACTCTTCATCTGCCAACTGAATATTCTGGATGGGTCGGTAACTGGCTACGAGTAGAGCCGGCGGGTTTCCGTCCACTGGGAGGGCGGCGATCCCATACCCATAGCGCAGCTTGCCACAGGCCCGCTCCAGCAAGTCAGGGGTAATGTTGGTCCCAACCACCTTTGCCAGTCGGGTCCAGACATACAGGTTAGATCCCGGCGATACGATGCGGATGTTGGTCTCAATCATAACATCTCTCCTGGAACGGGCAGTTTACGCAAATGCGCCCCTGTACACACGGACTAAATGCTTCCGCTATAGCCTCGTGAGCGAATCCGTGGATATCTGCCATGCGCTCGGCATCCTGTAAAATGCGTGCCTTGGCAGCCGTGAGTAGCTGAGCATCTACCCGAAACTGGACGAGTTCCGCGGATGGTAAGTGAGCTTTGTAGATGCGTATCTTCTCCGGTGGGCAATCCAGGCTCTCAACCGCCCACAGTGCGTAGGTAGCCAGTTGGAGACTGTCAGCACCAGAACTAGACCCTTCGAACCCCTTCCAATCCACGATTACCAGATCCTGAGCGTCCCAGTACGCCAGATCTATCGCGCCGGAAACTTTGCAGGGGAACTTTTGTAGCTTGAATCTTTTCTCAATATATGCATCAGGTGCGCAACCCATGGTGCGTGCCATATCGTAGACTTCGGCTTCGGCGAAAGTTCGTAGCCCAGCGCACATCCGCTCTCCCGCCTCAGTACATAATGCGTCAGCATTAGGCTGTTTACAGTAATGCTCTAGGAGCAGTTTGGGAGGATATTTCTCATCCGCGGACTTGACCACAAGCGTGTGGTAGTTACGAGAGTAGTCGCAATCCGCTCGAAATATGCTCTGGGCAAAGCTTACTAATCTATCTGCATCCCATACTTGACCCAACTTCGCCTTACGGAAGTAGGTCGCAATAGCAAGGTGCAAGATGGCTCCGGTGCGTGTAAAGCGGTTCTCTAACCCTTTCAGAAAATGGAGTTGCCCCTTGGCGGCTTCACCTTTGGCTACGCGTTTATTTGCGCCGAAGTACTCGTTATAGTAGCGCCGGGCACATTGCTCCAGCGTAGAGCGGCGGCTGAAAGACCACTCGATCTGACTGACCGCTTCGTGGCGAGAGGAAAACTCGGAAGGCTGGGGCAGGCGTTCCTGTGATGTCGCTTCTGTCTCGTGGTCGAGAAACAGGCTCATTTGGCAGGCGGGAGTATTTTGGGACACTCAGTTCCCTCTAAGAGTGTGGAGCGACTTTACCATTACTTTCCATTCTTCGTTCGTAAGCCCTCCAAGTTGCTGCGCTTCACGGAGAAACTCCTGCGCACCGATGCTCGTCCCTACCGTCTGTTGTACATCGGAAGGTATTTTGCCTGTGAGGGCTAACAGCACTTCGGGATCAACCTTTAGCACTCTACAAATTGCCACGATAGTATCGGCTGCTGGAGGTGATATACGGTCATTCTCCAGCTTACTTAGGTATGAGAAATCAATACCTATCCGTTCTGCTAACTCCCTTTGACTCATGTCCGCCGCTCTGCGGTAGCGACGTAAAAGCGCACCAAATGATTCTTCCATTGTGATCCTGCCTATCTATATCAGAACGCTAAAGTCCCTAGCCATCATTGTATAGCATGTTGAGTTGTTTGTCAACACAACAATTGAAAATCGGGTCATAATGGTCGCTCGGAGGAAATATGAACGTTACGGCCACGTGTGTGATCGAGATTTCGCATCGATGGGAGATGGAAGAGTTTCACCCTTCACCTTCGATAGTGAAGGAATCGCCAAGTTCCTGGCCAAAAAGGGATAAACTCGCCGGTTCATCGTTCTGAAGGGACGGCAGTATAACGCGGGCACCGTGACGGATAGGATAGGTGAGAGTGTGTTGGGCCACCTGGTCGAGGAGACCCGCGCGGGAGATGCGCGGAGCCAACCAACGCTTGATCCAGTAGTCGGCCATGCAGCGAGTGACGGCAGACGGATCCGTTGCAGGCAAAAGATAGTTAGGCTGTTCGTCCACGCCGATTAGTACCTCACGGAAGTTGGATGCAAGCGGAACGCCATAGATAATGCGCCGGTCGCCATGCCGTAGGATATACTCACTGTTGAGACCTACTGCTTCCAAAGCATCGCGAATCTTACGAAGACGTGGGTTAACGCCCTCCCCAAAGATGCTGTGTACTAATCTCGCTCCATGCCCCTGCGCCCAAAATTGCTCGAACTCGGCCAGGGTATCGGGCGAGAAATGAAACGAACCAAAGCCCAAGGTACGGCCCAACTCATGATAGCGAATCTCCGCATCTGTTGCACCGCCGACCACAGAGGCAGGCATACGGATACGATTGTACTGGCTAGAGCCGACACCGTAGAGACTGGTGGTGCCTAGGAAGACAAGACGGGGCTGCCGGCGGACGACGCGGCCGGCCATGGACGAAGCAATTACGCTGGCAGTGTCCGTGTAGCGATCCGTGTAGGCGGCAATGACTTCCGGGCTGGCCATAAGAAGGGCTACTAGTTTACCGCTAAGCAGGGCGTTGTAAGGCTGCACGGCACCACAGACGCTGATATCCATCATATCTACGCCGACGTGACTGGCCTTGACTCGGCGCAAGATTTCTTTGAGGGCAGCCTGCCCAGTATGGTCACGAAGCACCATGCGCAGCGTCTCTCCGGTGGGGGGATAGAACCCCGCCTGCTGAAGACGCATCCGTGCTGTCAGCAGTGCAGCTAACGTCGTCGCACGCTTGGCGCGAAAGAGGTAGGACTTTGCCTTTTTCTCCCATTCAGTGTCATCGTTTACTTCAGCCTTGTGTTCCGAGACCTTCGGGTAACGTTGATGATGCGCCCTAGCTTCTTTACCTACCGCTTTGAGTTCTTCGATTACAGCGGGCGTCGGACAGCTAAGATTGCTCAGGGTCAATATCCCAGCCTTCAAGAAATCGTCGAGATAGAGACCGTTTATCTGCTCGTCTAGGGCTTGTGTCACCCAATGCGCCCAGGTGTCATTGGCTTCCTGGGCCAAACGCGCCAAAAAGGCGTTGGCTTCCCAGCCGATCCAAGTATCGCGGACGGTTAGTTGGACGATTGCGCTGCCCAATGCAGCAATGCCTATGACCGGATGATAGGGTGCCGCGGCGTCGCGTACCAGAAACCATACATTGCGCCCCGGTATCGTCTTGGCGGTGTTTACCCAAGTCGTGCGAAAGTACCGCCAAATGTCTTTGAGGGGCAAACCCGTATGGCGGCAAACGGAATCATCAACTACTTGTAGATATGGGATAATGGCTTGGCGTAGTGCAGTAACGCGCTCCGGACCAACTGGCAGGTCGGCAGCCGCCTGTAAGGCGCTAGCCAATTCCTTCCCGTCCCGCATCAGATTGTAGATGGATACCCATTCCCCGCTCGGTCCCCGTCGTCGCCGTTCCATACGGGCGATAAACTGCCGCACGGCTGGCTCACGCAGTTGGCTGTCACGCTCGAGGAGAAGGCCAGCGCGAACGCGCATCTTTTCTGCTGCCGGCGACTCATGATTCACAGATGGCTTAGCAGCCCGGATCGAACTGTCCGCAACCCGAAACATCCAACCTTGTCCGCGTAGATCACAAAGAACAGCCACGCAAACGCGGGCGATCTGTCGTTCCTCATCACTACAGGCATTCAAGGCAAGCAGGGTCTGTGAACGGACTCGTCGAATGGCCTCTCTGGCCTGCTCACCTGTCCCATCAATCATACAAAGTGCCGTCACCGCATGGTGGAGAACGCGAAGGGCCTCACCCTCTGCGGCGAGCGTAGGTGTTAAATTCACCCAAGTAAGGGCATCATTTGGAGTCATGTCAAAAATGCTAACAGTGCATTGCTCCAGGCAGCGCGCATCTCTGCCAGTAATTGGTGATCGCGTTGAGGTCGTTGGGCTTCTGAACGGGCTAAGGCGAGCAGCAAGCTTTCGAGTTGCCGTTGACCAACATTGCCGGTACCGTCTACCACGGGGCGATAGACTCGCTCAAAAAACGGATGATCTTGGTTTATCTCCAGGCAGAGTGTGTTATCGTCAAAGCGCCATGTGTAAAACTCCAGTCCCCGATGTGGAACCACCTTGATTCGGTATTGTACATCAGAGGCATGGGGAGGTTGTGCAGTTTGACCTATACCGGCTGCATCCTGCATCTCACTTGTCCGGAAAACCCGGGGAAGTCGCCAGTCATTTCGTAAGGCCGCGCGTACTGCGCTTGATGGGGTATCTGGACTGAGCGCGGAGAACTCACGACGAATCTGGCTATTAAGCTCATTGGCGATGGAGACCAAGTCATCGGCCAGAAGATCGTGAAGTTGAGGTGTAGGCGTAATACCTTGCTTGCTATGGGTCACGCCAAACCACTCATCCAAGCAGGGGTCAAATGTTACTTCGCAACGCCACCAGTCGTCATAGTTCTGTTTGCGACGATTCCGCAAGAAGAACCAGCCATAGGCAATCTCGCGACCAGCGCGAACGACGGAGATTCCTGCGCGACGGCTGATGTCCGCCTGGCGCTTCTGTTCTACAGACCAGTTGTGCCACAGTCGAACGGGCAATTTTGAAAACCGGACACGGATGTTGCCCACCTCATCATCACATATACTACGGACGCGATAGTCAAGGGAGGGGAGCAGTTCCTGCGCCCCGGCGAGAACAGCCATCGGGTGGCAGAATAGTGGGTCGCGTGGCGCAATTGGCTCTCCGTTGATTGTAAGGCGAATGCCGCGAAAGAGTGCGTAGCGGAACATTCTTCCGAGTTCGAGTGCCAGCTTCTGTGCAAGTGCACCGACCCGTCGACGATCAAGACGGTCACAGCGGCTCCATACTACCAACGTTCCTGTTGGGAAAGCCGGGCCAACCCAATTCGGCAATTGGCAGGGTTGTGGTATAGGGATAGTGCGTAGCCGTCCTGTGACCACTTCATCGACATCTAGATAGGTATAAATAGGTTTCCCAATACGCTGCCATGAGTACACCTCCACCCGGCGGCACTGGCTCAGTGAACTGTTTGGCAAACCCATGCCAAATCGTCCCAATCCGGAACGGCTGTTGAAGCTGCCCGATCCACCAAAACGAAGCGCTGTACGCAATGTGGTGGGGGTCATGCCGCATCCATCATCCATAACAGCCAGCGTCATCGGATATTCTGAATTGGCCGGTTCTGCCAAAATGAAGAGTTGGATGGCGGTCGCGCCGGCGTCAAGGGCGTTATCGATGAGTTCCGCCACCGCCGCGGCCGTGGAACGATACCCGGTGTCACGGGTGGCCAAAATGAAATTAGCCGCGTGAACAATGGAAGCGCTAGGAGATGACATGTGCCGCCCTTTTCGCGAGGATAAGAACATACCCAGTATATAAATCTAGCTGTAGATCTTCAAGTACTAGTTATGCCATTCAAGGTCATAATAGGAGTTATTCCGCACAATATCGTTGAAGGGGTGTATAGTAACCACAGGGAATTCAAGCCGATCTTCATAACGACAAAACGGTCCCTTATGGTACGCTGGCGTTTAATGCAACTCATCGGTGAATATGAACAGAAGACCGGATGTCGGCTGAGTTTCCGTCAGATCGCTCGCTCCACAGGTCTGGCAGAGACAACTGTGTCCTCTTTGGCTAACAATGCGTCAAAGCGAGCGGATCTTGGTACGCTCGACAAACTACTCACCTATTTCGGTTCACAGTTAGATCGTGTGGTGAACGTTTGCGATTTACTCGACCAGGAGAAGATATCGAATTCTGGTAACGCAGTTGATGGTTAATCCTTGAAAGCGTATAGAAGGCACTGCTGCCGTGGCGAGGATGTACCCCAATCGGCTGTTGGCCGACACCGACAGCGCAGCCGAACGTAAACTATACGAGCTATTCCGCGACCAAGTCAGCGACCAGTTTACGGTCTTTCATCGCGTCCCTTTTTTAGCGCGTGGCGCCGACGCGCGCGCCTATGACGGGGAGGCGGATTTTGTCGCCGCGCACCCGGACTTGGGCCTCCTCATCATCGAAGTGAAGGGTGGTCGCATCCGCTGTGACGGCGCGACCGGCCAGTGGGTGAGTATTGACCGTTACGACCAGCCCCACATCCTGGCGCGCAGCCCCTTCGAGCAAGCCAGAAACGCACGCTATAACCTCGTTCGCAAACTCCGCGGCACCCACGCGACGAGCCCCTATGCCTATCCTGCGTGCCATGCCGTCTGCTTTCCGGACATCACGGTCGCACAAGATATGGGGTTGGATGCGCCAGCCGCGATCGTGGTCGACCAGCGGGGCCTAGCCCAACTCGAACAGTCGATCCGCACCATCTATGCCTACTGGCAGAGCGCCCAGGCGCAGCTGGGGCCCGGCGTGCAGGGGATCAAGGCGCTGGTAAACCTCGTCGCGCCCAGCTTCGAGCTGCGCCCCCAACTTAGCCGGCAAGTCGCGGACGAAGCCGCCGCGATCAAACTCCTCACCGAACAGCAATTCCGCACGCTCAACTTGCTCAGCCGCCAACGCCGCGCCCTCATCTTGGGCTGCGCCGGGTCGGGCAAGACGATGTTGGCGCTGGAAAAGGCGCGTCGGCTGGCGGAGGAAGGGTACGCCGTGCTGCTCACCTGCTACAACGCCCGCTTGGCCGAGTGGCTGGCGGCGTCGCCCCATCGGCATGACGGCGTCACCGTGAAGCATTTTCATCGGCTGTGCAGCGAACTGGCGCGGCAGGCCAAGATCCCCATCCCGCCGCTCAACAGCGAGGTGGTGCAAGGTGATGAGGAGTACTTCTTCGGCACAGTGCTCCCTGACGCCATGTTGCAGGCCGTGGAGCGCCTTGGCCCCCAATACAACGCCATCATCGCAGACGAGGGCCAGGATTTCTACGCCGGGTGGTGGATCGCACTGGAAGCGCTGTTGAACGATCCGACCAATGACGTGTTCTACATCTTCGCCGACGACAACCAGAACATCTACGCCGGCCAGGACCAGACCTATCCTTTTCGCGAACCGACGATTACGCTCGACACCAACTGCCGGAATACGCAACTGATTCACAAGGCAGTAACGCAATTCTATCGTGGCAGCGTGCCCATTCAGTGCATGGGGCCGCAGGGACGGGCGCCGGAACGGATTGAGATACCGCCCGGCGGCAACCTACTGGACGAATTGCGCAAACGCCTGTATACCTTGGTGCAGAATGAGCAACTGGCGACCCAAGACATCATCGTGCTGACGCCGCGCGCCCAGACGCACAGCCAACTGCGCGCTGGCACGCGCTTGGGCAATCTCATCTTGGCATGGGCCGCCCCCACCGCGTCGGGCCAAATCGAGTGCGCCACCATTCATTCGTTCAAGGGCATGGAACGGGCAGTTGTCATCTTGGCGGAACTCGATCAGTTGCCGCCCTCGGAACGGGAGGCGCTGCTTTATATCGGTGTGTCGCGTGCGATCCACCATCTGATCGTCTTGGGTTCATTTGACCGATAACGACGCTTCCCGTTGCCGGATCGGTCCCCAGATGCGTTCACCGCCCCGGCGCATGCGCGTCGAGTGACCCAGAAGTAAGGCTATACCGACCATGAATACCCCCGCCCCATCTGCCCGAATCCGTACGCCAGACGAGATCAAAACGGCCTGGCGATCCTGGCATGACCGGATCTGCCGGATGCACAATCTGGACCCGGCGGTGTCGCTAAACCGCCAATCGCTGCTGCGCCCGTGGTTTCTCTTCCCGGCCCAAACCGAACTGAGCGAAGACGAAGCCGAAGACCTCATCGCCACCGTGCGCAGCTATCTTTGGCCCACGCGCCACACCACTGCCGGCGAGGTCCGCAAACGGCTCGAGACGCTCAAGCCGGGGGCCAGTCTCCCCTTCCTCTATCTCATGCGCTACATCGCGTTTCGCGCCGCGGGCAGCCACTTCTATTGGCCGCCCTTCCGCAAGACGCTCTTCGACGACGTCTTGAGCTACAACGACGTCGCCATCGGCCTGGCGGCCACCACCGCGCGTCTCTGGAACCAACTTTACCTGTACACGCAGCACGCGCTCTACTTCCCACCCGAAGGTCCGACCAACATCAAATGGCCGCTGGCGCACGCGGGTCTTCTGCCTGCCTACAAGACAGTCTTGCGCGAATTCGGGCTGGATCTCTTGGCGGCGGACGAAGCCGGCGATCTCTACGCCGAGACCGTAGCCCTCGGCAGCGATGAGTTCCTGCTGCGCCTGGCCGACTGGTTGGCCGAGCATCCGCGCTATCAAAGCAATCCGCTGCACGCTCTCGTACATAGCGCACGCCGCGAGCGCTTGATCATCGCCGAACTGGCGCAGCAGTGGCTTGATTACGCGCGCCCCGAGTTGGAAGACGCCCTAGACGCTCTGGACCAGCCGCGCCAGCGCCTGCTCCTCCCACGGCGGTTTCTGGCCTATCGCCGCGCCACCAACCAACTGGGAATCATTTTCCGCTTGGGCCGCGTGGCCGCACGCGTGCAGGCCCAACTCAGTTGGGGTGATCGCACCCTGACGCTCGGCTTTCGTGACTTGCCCCAGACCAACGTGCGCGAATTCCTCGACGAGTTTCTGCCGCTGGCGGGCCAGCTCTGGCCGGCGGACGCGCGTTTGACTTTGCCCGGGCGTCCGCCGTTAGCCTGTCCCCTGCCGACATTGGCCCGGCAGCCCGGTGCCGTATTCGATCCCGTCACCGGTGCCCAAACCAGACGTTGGCGGCTTGACCAAGAGTACTATATCCTCGTCGATGCCCACGCGCTCGCCAAAGTCAAACTCCATGCCCTCTTTGCCGAGTCCTTCGACCAGGGCACGCCCCGCGGCGCGTGGCCCGACTATCGGCTGCTCTGGGTGCGTACGCGCTCGCTCGACGATTTGGCTGATACCGATTTGGCGGCGCTGGAGGAGATGGAGGAAGCCGCCGAACGCCTGGCGCTGCCCAGCTTCCAGCATCAGTTGCGCCCGCGGCTGCGGCTCATCGGCGGCGACCTGTTGGCCGATCCTCCCGGTGGGACGCCGACCTATGCCAATGCCAAACCGCCGCATCTGGAGATCACGGGCCGCTGGACCACCGACTTCGACCTGCAACTGCTCTATCGCGCGCCCGCCGACCCCGCGCCGCGCCTGCTCACCCAACTGCGCATGACTCCGCCCGCAGCAGGCGTCAGCCGCATCCTAGCGCTGTGGCAGGACTGCCGCCAGCCCGGTGAGTACACCGTGCGCGCCGGTGACGACCAGATCGTCTTTCAGTTCCAGCCGCCGCGGGCGGACGCCGCCGCCTCGGTCCCAGCGTGGCAGCTCGATGTGCAGCCCTGCGAGGGGGAGGCTAAGGTCGCCGTCTTGAACCGCTACGCTCTGGACGACGCGGCGCTCACAGTCCAGACGTGGCCCAGCGCGGAACTCCATCTGCAGGTCCAAGATTACGCGGGCAAGACATCGGCGCGGCATACGATCCAAGCCGACGCCGCCGGGATCTGGCAGGCTAACCTCACGGATCTGGCGATCAACTGGGCGAGCTTTGCCCCCGGCGATCTCACGCTGGAAATCAGTTGGCGCGGCCTCTTTGCCCAGCGCATCACCCTGGCTGACGCCGCGTTCGTCGTCGCCGAGGGGCTGCAGATGACTGTGCATCGCTCGCCCAGCGCGCAGCGCTTTGCCGTCGCCTGCACCGGCAATATCCGCGGCCACCCCACCGGTGAACCGCTCGTCGGCTATCTGCTCCCGCGCCTCCCCTGGCAGCACCCTCCCCGCCAGGTTGAACTAAAGGTCGGTGAAGCAGGGCATTTCGAAGGCAACATCATCGTGGACTGGGAACCGCGGTGGCTCGTCATCGGCGACCAGTGGCTGCTCACCCCGACCGACAGCCGCCCCATCCACGTCGCCGCCTTGCCCAACCGCAATCCGGCCACACAGCAGCCGGGTGCGCTGACTCTAGTGGAAGCGTCAGAGCCCGTGGTCAACGCGTGGGCGGCGTTGGCGCCCCGTATTGCCGCACAAGCGCATCCGCCTGAACTGACGCCTTATCTCCAGGTCTCGCCCGCCTTCCACGTCCTCCCTCGTTTTCGGCGCTTCCTAACGGTCACGCGGGAATGGCAGGCAATCCGCTATTGGGAGGAGTGGGAAGAGTTGATCGCGCGTGGCGGGGCCGATCTCCAAGTAGCCATCTTCCGGCATAACCTACCGAACGGGCAGCGCGCTCAGGATGTCCTGCCCGTGACGGCCTCTTTCAATCCCAAGACTTATGAGGAAGGACGGCTGTCATTTTCGTTTGGGCGCGATAGGATCGGCGGCTCCTTCGTGTGCGTGCCGTTTGCCGGGCACAACCGTATCGGGCTGATGCCGAACAGAACCCTCTACGCCTGTGCCAAGTGCAACGTCGTCGTGCCGCACGACGCCTTCGATCACCATCGCGCGCCCTTTGCCGACCTCCCCAGTTGCACCGCCAGCAAACCCGCGTTTGTTGCCTATGTGCCGGGCGACCCCGATCGCAGTAACTGCGTGGCGGTGGCGGTATTGCGCGATCCCGCGACGTCCGTAGACCAGTTCGCCGATTATCTCAACGAAATGTTGGCCGCGCGTCGTCAGCCCGACGACCGCTACCGTGATCTGTTGGCACAGCTTCAGCCGCTGGTCCCGCCCAGCGTTGCCCCGGCTGACTGGTTGGCCAAGCTGGCGGCCGCCCTCAAGCAGTTGATCCAGCTCCGCAAAGCCTATTCCCAATGGCAGCGGCTCACCCTGACCAAGTTGGCGGAGTTGGCCGCTCCCCTGATCGACTACGCCGACGCCATGGACTGCGTCGTGAAGGTGTTGACTGCGCCGCCTGAACCGAAAGCCCCGCCGCTGGCTAAACCAGCCCCCGTGGTGCAGGTTATCGCACCGACACCTCCCACCCCTGCTCCTACCACGCCGACGCCGTCCCCGGTGTCACCAATAACAGTTGCGCCAACGCCGCCGGCGCCCCCAGCCGTGGCGACGCCGGTTACCCGTCCAGTAGCAAAGCCCGCAACACCTAAGCAACCTGCGCCGCCGGCCCAAATTCGCTTGAACACAAAGGAGCGCGTCTACCTGATCCTGTCTGCACGCGATCAGTATATCCTCGACGACGCCCAACGCTACGTAACGGAACTACTAACGCCGAAGTTTGCCGTGACGGGGCCGTATCGTCTGCGTGAGATCAGGGATTCCCATGGCACACTATACCGTCTCTATCTAAGCATCCCTGAACTGGCACGGTTCACACCTGTCGTCAAGAACCTGAAACTCGCCCGCGGCGTGATCAGCGCGATCCGTAAAGACCTGCCCGACTAACTTATGTGGTCATGGGCGCAGACTGGGCATAACGGAGAAGGCCATGCACATCTTGGCGGATGCCGATGTCAGCAAACTAATTCAGACGTTACAGCAGCGCATCCCCCAGGAGGTCCTCGCCGCGGTCGCGCGCGCCGGCCCGGATGGCCTCACCCAGGGCGCAGTCGTGCGCGCCGTCAACCGGCTTTTCCCTTCCACCGTCGACCAGGATGCCCTGCGCGAGCAGGCGCTAGCGAGTCTCGCCTGGTTCCGCTACCACGGCGACGTCCACGCCGGGGCCTACCGCTATCGCATCATGCCACCCTACGCGGTGGCGCTGGACACGGCCAGCGCACAGACCGCGCAGATCACGGTGCAACTCTGCGGCGACCCGCGCCGCGATGTCGACCTCACCGAGCAACTGGCGACACTGGGTTTGGCGCTCAGCACCGTCACCGTGGACCGGGACAGGCGCGGACCGCAAGGCCTCGTCCCCGTCGCCGTCGGCTGGCGTCGGCACGTCACCCTGGCACCCGCCCAACTGCCCGACGTCCGAGCGTGCTGTGAGCGCTGCCAGCAGCCCGTCATCAGCGCCGCCGAGTTGGGCCAACGGCTGCCGACCATTGACGGGCTGCTGGTGCCGCCGCAGAGCGCCTGCAACGTGCCGCCGCCGTGGGCAGGCGAGTGGGCGGCCTATGCACCCAGTCTGCCCGATGGCAATCGCTGGCAGGCGATCGACAGTTGGCGCGCTGGTGCGCAGCGCGTCTTGCGCTGGTGTTCCGACGACGCGGAGGATCGGCGGCCGGTCTATCGCTATTTCTATCACCGCGGCAAAGAGTTGCTGGCCGAACTCAGCCAGTCCAGCGCGGCGCTGTGGACATTTAGGCTGGACCACCAAGCCAGTCGTCCCCGCCGCCTGTGGGTGGACGGCACAGAGCTTTGGCTGCCCGCCGATCTCCCCGACCCACACCGCCAGTGGATCCAACTTCAGGCCGAGCGTGTGCGTTGGTGGATGGATCCCCCTTCCGCCCAGTTGGCGGTGCCGGCCCTGCCGGTTGCCCAACGCCTCGCCGCCACGTTGGGTCTACATCTGACCCCCACACGCCCTAGCTAGAAACGGATATCCCCATGCGCCGTAGCCCGTATGTCATCGCCCGCGAACTGCACGAAACGCTCTGCACCTATCTGGAGACCGCCTACCGCATCTCCCACCAGGCAATTGTCGACGAGCGCGCCCGCCTCCTGCGCGAGCCGGGCGTCGTCGGCCAGACGCCCTTTGTCGAGACTACACCCCGCTTCCGCACGGGCGCTTATCTCAAAGACCTCCGCCATCCGGCCCTGCCGCCGGAACTGGCCGAGTTTACGGGTATCGGCCTGCCGGTGGGGCGCTATCCCCTCTATCGGCATCAGGAAGAGGCGCTGACCGCGGCCTGGGATACCCAGGGCCGGATTCCGCGCGACCTGATCGTGGCGAGCGGCACCGGCTCCGGCAAGACTGAGATCTTCTACTTGGCTATCCTGGCCGATCTGTTGCGCGAGGCCAAGACATGGCCGCGCCCGCGGGGCGTCACCCCGGCGACCGGTGAGTGGAAGGGCGAGCAATGGCGTCACGCGCGCCGTAACGAACAGCGACCGGTCGCGGTGCGCGCGATCATCCTCTACCCCATGAACGCCCTGGTTAACGACCAACTGCGCCGTCTGCGCAAGAGCCTCGCCGTCGACGACGCGCTGGACTGGCAGCGCCGTCATCTCAACGGCAATCTGCTCTATTTCGGGCGCTATACCGGCCAAACCATGCTGCCGGGTACGCCGGAGCGGAAGACAAAACGCGACCAGTGGCAGGGCTATCTCGACCAAGTCGGGCGCGATTGGGCCTTGCTCGGCGATCGGCTGCGCGAGCAAGGCAACCTGCCGCGGCCCGACGGCCCGGAGATGCTGTGCCGCTGGGACATGCAGGCCGCGCCCCCCGATGTTCTGCTTACCAACTACTCCATGCTCGAGTACATGTTGGTGCGCCCCATTGAGGCCGACATCTTCGCCCAGACCAAGCAGTGGCTGGCGGCTGCCCACGATCATGTGCTCACGCTCGTACTGGACGAAGCGCACACCTACTCCGGCGCGCGCGGCTCCGAAGTCGCCTATCTCATCCGCCGACTCTACCAACGTCTGGACGTCGGCCCCGACCAGGTCCGCTGCATCGCCACCAGCGCCAGCCTGGGCGACACGCCAGAGGAACTGGAAAGGGTCCGCCGCTTTGCCGGCAACCTCTTCGCGCACCCGGCCGACCGCTTCACCGTTGTGCGTGCCCAAGTCCAGCAGGAATCGGCCGCTGCGCTCCCCGCGCCGACCTTGGCCGAACTCCAGGCATTTGTGCGCTTTCAGGACAACCTAGAGACCAATGTCGCCGATGATGAGAAAACCCCGGTCGACCAGTTATTGGCGGATCTGGCGCGCCATGCGCCGGCGCTCACGCGCGCGAACCCACCCGCCGCGGGCGACAATCACATCCGCCGCCTGTTCCTGGCGCTGGAGCAGCATCCCCGCCTGGCCGCGCTGCGCGCCAAGACCGCGCGCAACGCCACCGCCCTGGATGACGTGGCCCAACATATCTGGCAGAGCTTAGGCGACGCCGATGTGCGCCGGCAGGCCACCGCCGGTCTCTTGGCCGCCGGCGCGCTGGCGCGCAGTGACGGCGAAACCCAGTCCGAAGTGCCCCCGCTCTTGCCCAGCCGCCTGCACCTCATGTTCCGGCCGCTGCCCGGTCTGTGGGCCTGTCTCGATCCCAACTGCACCGCGGTAGACCACCTGAGCCCGGACCGTCCTTGCGGCAAGCTGTACGCCGAGCCGCGGCTGTGGTGTGAGTGCGGCGCCCGCGTGGTCGAACTCCTCTCCTGCCGCGTCTGTGGGATCCTGATCGGCGGCGGCATTGCCGAAAAAGAGGGGCGGGCGCAGCGCGTCTGGCCGTATGAAGACACCCTCGAGCCCGGCCCCGAACGCTACGAACGGTATACTATCTTCGCCCTCGAAGACCCCGGCGGGCGCACCCAGCACGGCCGCGAATGGGGCGAGACGCTGCGTGACGTCAAGACATCGGCCCGCGCGACCCAACCCGGACCGTATATCCGTACTATCTGGGAACCGGAGACTGACAGTAACAATCCGGAGGATCGGCCGATCCATGCCGCCTGTCCCCGCTGTGGACAGCGCCGCACCGGCCAGGGGCGCAACGCCATCGAACCGCTGCGCACCACCGGCGATCAGGCCTTTGCCGCGCTCGTCGAACATGCCTTTCGTCTCCAACCGTCGCGGCCGCCGCGCGGCGAGTCAACGCCTGCAACTGCCCCCGCACCTACCGCGACCACTGGCTTTAACTGGCTTGCGCGCACGTCACAGGTTGCTGCTGCCAAACTGCCCGACGGCAACCCGAACCGTGGTCGCAAGGCGCTCATCTTCTCCGACGGCCGGCAGGACGCCGCGCGGCTGGCGGGCGACCTGGTCTACAATCACTATCGCGATCTGTTTCGTCAACTCATCTTGGCGGTCCTGGCCGAAAACGCCCAGGCGGGATCAATCCCAGCCACAAATCTCATCGACCGCGTTCTCGAAAAGGCCATCGTTCAGGGCGTCGACCCCTCCTTCGGCGAATTAGGGAACTTCTGGGATCAACTCAAGATAGACCCGTTCAACACCAAGGAACAAGCAAAAACCTATCTCTATGTCTACTTGCGACGTGAGATTACCGACCGCCAGGTCGGCGTCGAGGCGTTGGGACTGGCACGTTGGGTGGTTTCCGATCTGGTTCCCGAGATGGTGCCGCCGCTTGATCCGTTCGACCAATCGCAGACCATCGCTTTGCTCTACGCGGTGCTCCGCATTCTAGCAGGCGAAAACGTCCTTCTGCCCGTTTCAGGCGATGCCGACGACTGGCCGGCGGCGCTGGTGGATCTCTGGTACCGCCGACTGGTAGTCACCGCAGCGGTAAAAGGCAGCAATGACTTTGTCTGGAGCGCCAACAACCCGAAGAACCGGCTGACCCGCTATCTGCGCGCCGTACTCACGGTTGCGGGTCAGCCCGAAAGTGAGTTGGCAGCGTTGATGAACGGACTCTGGACGAACTACTTCAAAGGAGGACTGGCGCAAGCGGCAACCGGTGCGCGCACCGGCTTCGGTATCCCGCTCACCTGCTTTGCCCTAGCCCCCATGCCCGAACAAGTCTACCGCTGCCGCAGTTGCGGCTACCTGAGCGCCGAAAGCGTGTACGGCCTCTGTCTGCGCTGCCATCAGACGTGCGAGACGCTCCCCCGTGAGCAGGCCATCAGCCGGCAGGCCAACTACTACCGCCTGCTGTCGTCCTATGCGACCCAGCCGGACTTGCCCGACCCCTTCCCCCTGCGCGTCCTCGAGCACACTGCGCAGATCGCGCCGGACGACGCCTCGACGCGCGAGCGCCGCTTCCAGGACGAGTTTCTCCCGGCCACGTCAGACCAGCCGGAAAACCCGGTCCAGCACGGCGTGGATATCCTCAGCGTGACGACTACCATGGAGATGGGCATCGACATCGGCGACCTCACCGCGGTCGGCCTGCACAATACGCCGCCTACCGTCGCCAACTATCAGCAGCGCGCCGGCCGCGCCGGCCGCCGCAGCGACGGGCTGGCGACCGTCCTCACCTTCACGCGCCACCGCAGCCACGACCAGTACTATTATCAGCGCATGGCCGAAATCATTACCGGCCAGGTGCGCATCCCTGTGCTGCACCTGGACAACCAAGTCATCGCCCGGCGGCATGTGCACGCGCTTGTCTTGCAAGACTTCTTCGCCCGCCTCCGGCTGGGCGGCGCAGCCAACGAGTTGTTCCAGGCCTTCGGCACCGTCGACGGTCTCCTCGGCGGCGAACAGGCGCGGCTCAACGACCTGCGCCAGCACCTGGCCGGGCCATACGGCCCCGCACTGCGCCAGGCGGCCGAGCGCATCGTCGCCGGGAGCGCCACTCCGTCCGCGACCGTGCACGCGTGGATCGCCGCTTTGCCCGACGAACTCCTAAAGGCCACACAGGGCGCGCATGGCAATGAGCAGCTACTTGATCTTCTCATCGACAAGGGCGTGCTCCCCCGCTACGCCTTTCCGGTTGACGTCGTGGCACTGTGGCTGCGGCCACCCACACGCTGGAACCAGGGCGAAGAGATCCAGCGCGACCTGGCGATTGCGCTGTCCGAGTACGCGCCCGGCGCCGAAGTCATCGTCGACGGCAAGATCTATGAGTCGGTAGGGCTGTATGCACCCTTCGACGATGCGCCCAGTTACCGGCCGACCGGCTGGTATTATGAATGCCCGACCTGTCATGCCGTGCGCTTTGAGGCCGTGGAGCCGGGCCGCGACCGCCCTACCTGGCAAACGTGCAAACAGTGTCAGGCCCCCGTCGATCCGAACAGCAATTACAGGGTGATGCCCGCGATCGAACCAAAAGGCTTTCGCACCAACTGGTACAACCGACGTCCCGAGAAATACCGCGGCGGTGGCCAGGAGCGCGCCGGCTATGCCTCGCCCGCGCAACTCGTGGCCGGCCCCAGCGCCGATACCGGCGACCTGCGCTTCGCCGACCGGCTCTATCTGCTCCACCGCGACGGCGATCTTTACGTGGTCAACCGCGGGCCCAAGCACGAACCACACGAGGTGCCCGGCTTCGTCATCTGCCCCCACTGTGGCGTGACGCTGGAAAAGCCCAATAAGCCGCACAAAGACCCGGCCACGGGCCACGACTGCACCAAGGCGAGCGACCGCGAACGCTCGGTCCTGCTGCACCACTTCCGCACCGCCATCGTGCTCTGCGGCGTCGCGCTGCCGCCCGGCTTCACTGCGGATCCGCGCATCCCATCCGGCCGCGGGGCCTGGCTGTCGCTGGCCACCGCGCTGCGGCAGGGCGCGGCCGCCCACTTGCAGGTTAACCCCGACGAGTTGGCGATGGGGATTCGCCCCTGGCAGCAGCCGGGCTTGACCGCCTTGTCGGCCGAGTTCTACCTGTACGATACACTGCCCAACGGTGCGGGCTACGCCGCCGAAGTCGCGGAAGACATGGACCACGTGCTGGCGCGTGCGCTCGACTACGCCGAGCACTGCACGGCCCATTGCGAGACAGCTTGTTACCGTTGCCTGTTGGACTACGGGAACCAAATGATCCACCCGCTGCTCGACCGTCATCTGGCTGCGGACCTGCTGCGCTACATCCGCGACGGCAGCCTACCCACGCAGGTACCGGCCGCGGGTCAGACCGCGCTGGCGCGCCTGCAGCCCTTCGCGCTGGCGCACGACTTCCAACTGGCGCAAGAACCCACCGCCGGCGCTTGGTATGCCCGGCTGTACGATAGCCAGAGCCGCCGCGCGCTGGGCATCCTCGCTACACACACCCTGCGCCCCGACGCGCCGGAATTGGCCGCGGTGCTGCGCGGCCAGGGCCTTATGCCGCTGGCCTTCACCCAGTTCGATCTGCTGCGCCGGCCGTTTTGGGTGTGGGACAAAATCGCCGAGGTGCTGTCCGGCCGCGCCGATACGCTCGCCGCCACCGGCTAAAGACACACCTTCGGATACCAATGCGACTCGTGCGAGAGAGCACACATTGTGCTTGTCCACTATGAGTGGTTCACCATCCGATTTCGCCGCACGAGACCTATCGAAGAACCTGACTTCGGGGATAACCATCTTCATTGCATGAGCCCAGCCGCCAATGTCACCTTCTTCGGATCGTGGACACCTCTTCTTGTCGCAAGAAAACGACCGTTAACTCGATACATTTTGTCAAACTATACTATCTGGCAACCTTACCCATCCTGTATGAGGAAACTGGTCATTTCGCGTTATCTTGATACGCCATAATCATGCGAGGCTTCAGCCGATCACGGTACCCGATGTTTGGATTTGCTCTCTGTGTCGCGAGAGGAAGCTCGTGTCAATGGTCACACCGATGCGCGGCAGAGTAAGGTGGACCGGACGCTCATCGGTATCTGTCCCTGCCTCGTTGGTCGCGATGATCTGGGCTATCAACAGGCCGAGCACGGGCGCTGTTTTGAAGGAAGAGCCGCTGGTGCCGATACAGACATAGTAACCAGGCACATCGGTCCGATCGACAATCGGATACCAGTCGCGCACGGTGACATCGTAGAGGTCTGCCACTCCCCGCGGGGGACCCATGGTGACGCGGGGAAAGCGTTTCATAAGGCGCAAACATTGGCGTTCCCGGTAGGTCTGGGTGATTTTGCGATTGAAGCTATCCGGATCGTCCACAAACTCAAGCGCATCGCACTGGGGATCCGTGGAGCCGACGATGACGTCGCGGCCGCCGGATTCGGGACGGAAGTAGATGCCGCCGTCCAGATCACCGACGATGGGCAGCGTCGCATCACCGCCCTTGCTCGCCAGCGGATTCCGCAGCGCATGCACCTCACGTCGCAGGGCACGGGTCTCTAGCGGCAGTGTCACACCGGCCAGACGGTTGGTGATGGCCGAGTGAGGACCAGAGACATTGACGACGATCTCCGCTTCCAACGCGGCCCCGGCGGAGAACTCGACCCGAAACGGCCGCGCCGCTGTGTGAATGCCGGTTACCTGATGGTGAAACAAAAACTGGACCCCCTCGCGTGCGCCCGCGCGACGTAGGTTCTGGGCCGCCAGGGCCGGGAAGACCACGTAGCCAGCATCCTCTTCGAAAACCGCGCCTTCGAGTTGACCCGCGCTGGGAGCAAAGAACCGTTCATCGTCGACGGCAGTCGGCGGGGAGAAGGAAGAGAGGTCTAGAAAGGGAAATCGTTCGCCGATCTCTTCGGGTGAGAGGATGGACGCCTTGATCCCCAGCCGCTGCATTTCGGCCACAATGTCGCGTACGCCGGCATCCAACCGTGGCGGGACATAGAGCATGCCAGGCCGAGGGAAGTCGATGGTTTCGTCGTCGATGGGACCCAGAAAGGTTTCCCAGTCGGCCCAGATCTGCGCGGCCTCATGGGCCATGGCGATCATACCTGGCTGGGCGTAGAAACGACGCACGATGCCGCAGGAGGATGACGTTGATCCATGACCGGCGTCGCCGTTTTTGTCGACAACCGTCACCTGGAACCCACGTCGTTGCAACTCGAGGGCCACGGCGCAGCCGATCACCCCAGCGCCGATTACGCAGACTCGCATTGGTGCACCCCCTTATCTAACGTGAACCCTAAAGGATCATTCCAACCGATCGGATCTGCTCTGTGGATGGCCTTTCAGAAAAGAAGATCGGTGTCACTTACGCTGGCGCAGCGCGCCATCGGGACTGACATAGCGGTAGAGGGTGGCGCGTGAGACGCGCAGGGTACGGCAGATCTCATTGACCGAGACTGTCGGGTCCTGCATCAGCCGGGAAGCCAGCTTGACCTTCTCCGGCGTCATGCTCCGCCGCCGCCCACCCAGGCGCCCGCGTGCGCGGGCCGCCTTCAGCCCCGCCAACGTCCGCTCCCGAATCAGGTCGCGCTCGAACTCTGCCAGCGCCGAAAAGATGTGGAATTGCAGTTTTCCGCTGGGGCTGGTGGTGTCGATATTCTCATGCAGGCTGCGGAACTCCACACCTCCTTGTTTCAGCTCCTCCACGCGCTGGATCAGGTCCTTGAGCGAGCGCCCTAGGCGGTCCAACCGCCAGACCACCAGCGTGTCTCCCGGCCGCACAAAGGCCAGCGCCGCGCTCAGTCCTGGCCGTTCGCTCTTGGCGCCACTCATCTCATCCTGAAACCATTTCTCACAACCCACGTGCTTCAAGGCATCGAGCTGCATATCGAGATTTTGTTCCTCGGTCGAGACGCGCGCATAGCCGACCAACATACATTCTCCTCTTTTTCCTGAAAGGGTCATGAGAGGAGTGTATCAAAACCCAGTAGAGAATACAACAGGCGAGACGCTGATTTCGAGATAGGATATTAAGACAGGGACTGAGCAGGAGCAGGGACAAGCACAGGTGAGGGGCTAGACTGTCTCACAAACGACCGTTTGTGAGATGGTTCCGGTAGAGGGAGCGAGAAGATGTTAACTTCATCAGTATTTGGCGCAATTTCTGGCTCTCCCGCACTTTTCGTGGTTCGGAAGACGCTCATGCGGCCAGGACGCGCTGGCGCAGGAGATCAAAGTTGGCTCGACCGTAGTGGAGTAGGCGGCCAGCGAGGTGCCCAAGGGCCCTTTTCCAACCGCCTCTCCCCGAACCGTGCTGGCAAGTTTCCAAGCACACGGCTCTCTAGCATCTCATTTCGAAATTGGCATCGAAGTGTCCGCTGTGAAGCTTCACGTGACAGGCGCGGCACAATACCAGCGTCTTGCGTTGACGCGCCATCATCTGCTGTTTCCAAGCCGCCACTTTCCGCCCATCTTTACGTGTCAGGTCAGCCAACTTGCGGATATGATGGACCTCAATGTGTTGGTTTGAGCCACACACCTCGCATTCATCCGCCCTGACCCGTTGTTCTAGCTCGGTGTAGTACGGAGCTTGTCTGGGTAGTCGATCGGCGAGGATGACCGCAGGTTGTCTCTGCAAAGGTATGCCACCGAATTGTGCTACCCTGGGTGGCTTGCCCTTGCGTTCAAGGCGTGCGGCCAGACAACGCCGGGTCTTGCCATCTGGACCTACGGTGGTGGCGAGATACTTGCTGAGGATGGCTGCCATCCCGGTGCGGTACTTGGCTGCCAGCGTCTTGAGCAGTGATGTCTCCATCACCCAGCGCAGTTTGCCCAGATCATTGACATTGGTGGCCAGTAAGTAGTACTGGACGATTCCCCGGTACTCCTGCTGGTAGTCGGCCATGATGCTGTAGTCGCTGTTCGCCTGACGTTCCGGTCGATGGATCGGCTTGCCGTTGCGCAGGTACGGTTGGCACTTCTTGGCAATGACATCGTGGGGCACGCGCAGCGCAATCCGGCCGTTCACGGAGCGTTTGCGTTTGGTGCATTTGCTGTTGCACTGTTGGTTGATGATCGCATAGCCGAGAAAGCGAGCCGGGGTATCGGTGGCATGGGTGATCAGTGTCTTGTCCTCTGAGAGCGTCAGATGCAGGTGCTCACTGAGCCACGCCTTGATCTGGGCTTTGATTGCTTCGGCTTCCTGGCGCGTGCCGATGGTGCCCAGCAGGAAGTCGTCGGCGTAGCGCACATACCACAAGCGGCGATACCCAGGGTCATACTGGTCTTTGGAGGGCATGCTGCGCATAGCTTTACGCAACGCCTGTGCTTCTGGTCCAAAGCCTGTCTTTCCCTTGATCTGGTAATGCCGATTGCAGAGGTGTTGATACGCCGGATCGGTCCTTCTCTGCTTGCCACGCCTGTACGCCGGGATGAGCGTGCCCGTCACATACTGGTCGAACTCATGCAGGTAGACGTTGGAAAGCAGCGGGCTAACTACACCCCCTTGTGGAGTGCCACTAAGGGTGGTGTGGTAAGTCCAATCTTCCAGGTATCCTGCTTTGAGTAGCCGGCGCATCAGTTGGAGGAAGCGGTTGTCGTGGATACGTTTGGCCAGCAGCTGCAGCAAGATGTTATGGTCAATGCTGTCAAAGTACTGAGCGATGTCTCCCTCGATGAACCAGCGTGTGCCGGTCCAGATGTGTTGCACCTCGGCGAGCGCCGTATGGCACCCTCGACCCGGTCGGAAACCATGCGAGCGATGGTTGAACTGGGGTTCGCAGTGCGCTTCCAGGATGAGACGGATTACTTCCTGGAGGAGCTTGTCGCTCCAAGTGGGAATCCCTAGTGCACGTCGTTTGCCGTTCGCCTTGGCGATGTAGGTCCGCCGGACTGGTGTCCAGCGATACCGCTCATTGCGCAGTAGATCGATGATGCTATCAATCCTGGCGATGGACATGCCGTCCACGGTTTCCTTAGTGGCTCCCTGCGTCATGGCTCCCGCATTGCGATACAATTTGCCATAGGCGGTCAGATACAGATTCTTGTTGTACAGCATGCGATACACGTTACACAGTGGTAGTCCTCGTTGACCACGTTTTCGAATGATCGATAGGAGTGTTGTGGTTGTCTGCATTGTGCATTCCTCCCAGCCCTACCAACCGAGACACCTCACCCCCTTCCCCGTGTAGGCGGCTTTCCCGCCTGCTGAGTACTACGGGGTGTCCGTTGCCTTAGGGGTCGCCCCCGACAGGCAATCCCGTGTTCCGTCACAGCAGTACGTCACGAGCACGACGTAGGTGGTCCGTTCGTCCCTTTGTTCACCCCCAATGGGTGCTCTACCATCTTCAGGAGGATCCGCGCATCCACATGTACAATGCTCGGAGAAGAGGGCGCTGGTGGTCAGACAGTTTTCCAGCGGATGAAACGCAACATCTCGTCGGGACTGGACTTCAGGCAGTCTAGCTTTCACCGTATCGTGCGGGTCTTGCGGCACATCAGCCCGCACTGCCTCTGGGCCTTAGCCGCTTTTCTGAAATGCTGCTGTCCCCATTGCCTTTCGGCGCCAGGTGATTCAGATGACCCCAGAATCTTCCTCCTAATCCTGGCTCCCTGCGGGAGTGATACTGCTGTGCGTGACACGGCGCACCAT
>CAYJQA010000004.1:0-30032 GCA_964372065.1 uncultured Litorilinea sp. | reverse complement strand
CTTCTCGGCTGTATCCTCCTCATAAGGACTCCAGTCGATGTTGCGTAATCCGTGTGCGCCCATGTCCATACCCGGCTCGCCCGCGATCGCCTTGGGCAGCGGGTCGTCCCATGCCTCCCACAGCAGCGTCGACCCCTCCGGCGCGTTCGCGTAGATCCAGCGGCTGGCGGTGATTCACGTGAGCTCGCGGCCGTACACGCCGTTCACAAACGCGACGCTCCACCCGGCTGCGCCCACCAGCACGACCGCAGCCAACATCGCCGCCAACCAGGTGGCCCAGCGCCGCGACGGCGCAGCCTGGCCGTCACCCTCGGCCGCCGCCGCCACCCGCTGCGCCCCGGCCTGCCAGATCAGCCACACGAGTCCCGCGCCAAAGATCACGCCAAAGGGCAACAGCGGGCTCATATAGCGGTTGAACTTTGCTAGAAACGCGCCCGTCAGCCCGAAGTACGGAACGATCCAGCTCCACACCACCACGTTGCCGATCTCCAGCGGGCGTAGCGCCGTGCGGTCCTTCTGAGCCACGCTTGCCCACACCAGCCGCACACCCGTGCGGACCAGTTGTCCGGCCATGACCAGCGTCCCGGCCAGCGTCAGCAGTCCAAGCGGCCAGCCCAATCCCCACCGGACCTGCTGCTGGATGAAGTAGACATACGGCAGCGTGTTCCGGTATTGGCGTGTGAAGGGCATATCTGCGATGCCGCGCACCATCTGCCCCTGCTCCACCAGCGTCGCCTGCACAAACGTCGTCCAGTCGAGCACGGCATAGGGCGACGCCACAAAGAACGTCAGCCCGGCCAGCGCCAAGCTAACGGCAACCTGGACAACGGCAGTCAGTTGCCGCCGTCCCGCGTCCTCGACCGTCCGGCCCTGATCCCACATGACCAGCAGACCCGCCGTCACCGGCGCGGCGAGTATCGGGAGCGCGCTGAACTTCGATGCGATCGCCAGCCCCGCGCCCACCCCCGCCAGCCACACTCCGGACCACCGGCGCGACTGCCCCATGACCACGCTGCCCAGCACCGCCATCACCGTGAAGGTCGTGCTCGCCGGATCCATAGCAAAGAAGTGGCTAAGCTGGATCGCTTGGGCGGCAAACGCGTAGAACGCCGCCGCCAACAGCCCTGCGCCCCGCCCGAACAGCCGCCGTCCCAACAGATACACCAGTACAATCGTCAGCGTGTCGAGCAGCGCAATCGTCGCGCGCCCGGCCACCGCCAGCGCGTCACAGGAACGGTCTGCCCGCGCCATCAGCTCAGTCACCGCGTCGGGTGCGCCCATCGCCTGCGCCGCGGGCGCGGCCGCGGCCCACGCCTTCCCCATCGCGACCCCAAGGTAAAGCGGGAAATGGCCGTAGGTGAATTTGCGCGGTAGCTGCTGTGCGCGGTCCCATAGCGGGTTCAGCGGACTGCGCGTAGGATCCCAGAACTCATCCCATGACGACGGCAGGCCGATCGTCGTCGCGTAGAAACAGGCCGTACTGCGCTCGTCCGGGTGGCTGCCCATGCCGCGGTCGAAGTCCAGATTCCAGACGCGCAGCGCCAGACCGGCCAGCACCAACAGGGCCAGCGCGGTCCACACCAACCGTCTGGAGCCGACTTGCGTTTGACTCATGCGGGGCAGGGCCAGGATGATGGTATCACAGCTATTGTGGAGGACGCGGCCAATTGGGGATGACCCAAGTGATTTGTGCCGCCGCAGGGGGCGGCCACAGCAGATAGACGTCGACCCAACGATTCCATAGCACTAAGTTACTATCATCATAACCAAGATCGATTCGCCGGGATAGGATTGCGCTACCGATGTCCAGTGCGTCGCCCACGCCGTAGTCCGGCACAAAGACCTGCGAGCGTAGGGGAATGATGCGCGGGTCCACCGCGACGACCCCAAAGCGCATGGGGTCTCCGGTGTACGTGCGCCCAAAGTAAGACTTGTCCGGCGATACGCCCGCGGTACCTGCACTGTAGCTCGAGGCCAGCATCTGGATCCGCCGCCAATAAGTGAAGCTCCTGCCGTCTGCCGCCGTAAAGGTGCGCGGCTCGATCTTCTGACCATACGCGATGATGCGCTCTGCCGGCTCCTGGGCCACCCAGGTGTCCTCCAGCACGCGCGACGCCTCCTTTTGATCTTCATAGCGTACCCGGAACCGTGTCCGCGTAATCCCTTCCGCCCCGCCCGTAATCAATTGCTGCGTGTCGATGGGCAAGTTTGGGTCGGCCGTATACACCGTGTCAAACGGCGCGATCTGTTCCTCGATCTCGATTTCTTCCAACACGCGCGTGACGCCGATCTTGATCCCCTCGTACAGCTCGCTCGCCAACGGGGGCTCCACGCGATCTAAGCCCGACACACCTACGCGCATGTCGGCCAACGCGTCGGCGACGGTCTCGCCCCGCGTCCGCGTCTTGACGACATGGCCGGCCAGTTGGATGGACACGGGGATGCTGCGCTGAATCGTCACGCGCAGCCCGGTCGTCACCGCGCTCCCCAAACTGGGGACAACCCGGTCGCCCAGATAAATCGTGAACTCCGCCTCGCGCAACGCCTCGCCCACGGTGGGGGCCGTCGTGCGGATGACAAACGGCAGCGTCCCGTCGTCGACCACCAGCGGCACCGCCCGCTCTACCCGTAGTTGCATCGGCACTACGCGCGTGCGTTCCCATGCCCGCACCGGCGCAAAGGCCGGCAACGCCGCCACCACCTGCCGCGGCGGCAGGTCGGCGTCCAGCGCCAGACTCTCCCCCCCCACCAGCACCCGGTCGTAGGCGTCCACCGCCACGCCTACCTCCGCCAACACCTCGGCCGGCGTCTCACCCCAACTCGCCGCCTGCAGCGTCTTGCCGTCTACCACGATCTGCACCGGCCAGGCGCGCTCGATGCGAATCGTCGCTCCCGCGCGCACCTCTTCCGGCGGCGTCGGTGCGACGCGATCCATCGTATCCGTCTCCAGGCCCAGGTCGAGCAGCAAGTCCCCAACCGACGCGCGATGCGTGATCACTTCGAGTGGATAGCCATCGACCACGACGGTGACCGGCGTCGCCGTCCAGGCCCAGAGCGCCCACAAGATCACCACAGCCCCCAGCACCGCGACTGCGTCGCGCCGGCGTCCGGACAGCCCGCCGGTCCAACCCAGACCCTTGATGCGATTCAATGAAGCAGTTGCCATCTCACGCTCAAGTCACACTTCTCAAGGTCGATCTCGGTCCGCAGCCGGCACGTATTGTACCGGGCTTGGGCTTTTTCGCCAAAGCCCGTCCGGATCTGCGCAGACCCGCGGCTTGGTTGGCACTGGCCGGTGTGCTAGCATCCAAACAGATGACGACACCATCCGTACCGGCGCACCCCATTCATCCACCTCTGCGTTCCCACGCAGCTAGGCTCGCGCTCTTGGCGATCCTGCTGCTCGCCTTCGGCTTGCGCCTCTACCGCTTGGGCGGTGAGTCCCTTTGGTACGACGAAACCTTTAGCGCCTATCTGGCCCGGCAGACGCTCCCGCAGCTCATCGCCCACACGGCGCGCGACATCCATCCGCCCGGCTACTATATCATCCTGCATGGGTGGCAGGCATTGACGTCCGCCTCGCCCGCCCACGGTCTGGAATACCTGCTTGCCTGGGCGAGCCTGTTTCCCGCGCTGCTGATCGTGGCGCTCACCGCCGCCATCGGGCAGCGACTAGGCGGCAGGCGCAGCGCGCTTGTGGCCGCCCTGCTGGCGGCCGTCCATCCGCCGCAGGTGTGGTTCGCCCAAGAAGTGCGTATGTACGCCTGGGGCGCGCTCTTCGTGCTGCTGACCCTGTGGGCGGTTCAACGCCTGGTCGACGCCAATCGCCGCAGCCGTGCCGCCGCTCGCCTGGCGTGGTTCGTCTACGTCGCGGCCGCCACGGCCGCCCTCTACACCGTCTACTATGCGGTCTTCTGGCTATTCGCCGTGAACCTCTACATGCTGAGCTGCGCGGTCCGGCGCCGCCTGCCCCACGTGGGCGCGTGGCTCCTCGCCCAGTGCATCATCGTGGTGGCCTATCTCCCCTGGCTGCCCACCTTCGTCCGGCAGGTCGTCGACCCGCCGGTCCCACCCTGGCGCGAACCCTGGCGGAGACTGCCGGACGCCTTCCAGGCAGGCAGCGAGGCGCTCGCGGCGCTGGCCGTCGGCCACACCCCGCCGCTTGGCGTCGCTTGGCCGTGGGCGCTCGTCGTCTTGGCGGTCCTGGCGCTGTCGGCTGTCTATGCGAATGACGGACAGAAAGCCGTAGTCACACCCACGCTGCTCCTCGCCTGTGGCGCGCTGGCCCTGCTGCTCGCGACCACGGCCATGGGATGGCCCATCTACCATGTGCGCTACATCGCCCTCAGCGCACCCGCCCTGCCGCTGCTCGCCGGACTCGCGACCACGCTCCCTGCGCCCATCCGGCGGCTCGCCTATGTTCTCCAGGTGCTTCTGCTACTGATCTCACTCGCCGGGCTGCGTACCTTCTGGTTTGACCCGACCTATGCCGCCGACGACCATCGCAGCGCCGTGTCCGACCTTGCCGCACAGTGGCGGCCCGGCGACGCCATCCTGGTCAACGCCGGTTGGGTCTATACCGCCGTGGATGTCTACTGGCCGCGCGAAGCGGCCTCCCTCGACGCCAGCCTGCCCCCCGCGCTCGGCCCGGCCATCCGCCTGGGCGCACCGCTGGCCCCGGACGACCTCTCCACGCCCCGGCTCATCATGTCCGGCAGCCTCGACGCCGACCCTAGTCTCGGCTGGGGGCTGTCCGAAAGCGATTTCTATGGGGTGACCGCCGAAGCAGCCACGGTCGCCCTCGATGACTTGGCGCGCCGATCCACCCGGGTGTGGCACTATCGCCTCTATGATACAGTGAGCGACCCGACCGGCGTCCTGCGCGCTGCGCTCCAGCGTCACGCCCAGCCATCGTTCAGCCGCGCCTATCCCGGCCCAAGCTACCTCTTGCTCGAACGTTACGACTTCGGCGTGAACGGCGTTGCGCCCGCTGCGAAACCGCCGTTGGCGGCCTATGCGGACGGCCTCGCACTCCTCACCGCCGCTGCCCCTACCCAAAGTCGGGCCGGTCAGTACCTCTACGTCACGCTGGCATGGCGCACAGAGCAGGCCGCGCCCGACCATGACCTGGCCGTCAGCCTGCGCGCCATGCGCGACACGCAACTCATCGCCCAGGCCGACGACGCCATCCCGTCGGCCGCGTCGCCCGCCGCGGCGCCGCAAACGCTGGCGCTCGCCATCCCGGCGGGCACACCGCCCGGTCCCATCCGGCTCACATTGTTGGTCTATCACCGCGCGGACCTTCGTCCGTTGGAGCTTCCGCAGAGCGGCGCAGTCAAGGTCGACCTGGGCACAGTCGACCTGATGCCGCCCGCCGCGCCGCCATAACCACGCCCACGCAGCCATCCGCGGGCTAGGGCGAACCGAACACCAGCGGCAGGATTACTCGCTCATTACTGCACACGAGCCGAATCGGGATTCGCTCCCTGGTGTCCGGCGCGCCCGGCCAATCGACAGAAACAAGCAGTTCCGCGTCCCTCACATCCGCCACATCTACCGGCCGCAGCGCCGGATTCACTGTCACCGTCGCCGTGGCAGGCAGTTCGCCTGTGGGGGGTTCCACCGTCACCCACGCCGGCGCGCCGGCAATCTGCGTGCTAAACAGCTTGCCCGCCTCGCCCGTCAATTGCACCTGCGCCGTGCGCGTCACGAGGTCGGTGCACGGATAATAGACGAACTCCAGCGAGTCCGGCGATGCGGTCACGCCGGATTCGACGGTCAGCGTAACGGCCACGCTCAACGGGTCATTGACCACGCCCTCGGTCAGGGCATCGATCAGCACGTGGTCCACATAAACGCCGGGCTGTTTGCCGGCCGCATTCGCGGTCACATTCAGGATGAGCGGTGTCGAACTGATGGACATCGACCAGATGAGCCACGCCGACGCGTTTTGCAGCCTGCCGGTCACCGGGATGGCGCTCCCGGTTGTCGCATCTGTGACTGCCACGGCCTGCGGATTGCTCACCGTTCCGGCGCGCACCGTGACCTTGACCACCGCCGGCGTCGCGCCCAGCCGCGGCGAACGGCCAAGCCCCTCGGCGTCCAAGTTGCCTGCCCGCAAAACCCTAGCGTCGTTGCTCAGATTGTGGTCTTCCACAGCGGCGGACTGTTCCGGCGCGGTAAATAGCCGGATACGGTTGCTGCGCGCCACGGCAATTTCGTCGCGCCCGTCACCGTCAAAATCGCCCCCGGCTCCTGTCCTGTAGCCGTCGTCCGCGTCCAACGTCGGCTCGCCCATAGCGATGGTGTCATTGCCGTTGTCGCGCACAATCAAGCGCGCACGCAGGCCCATTTCCTGCGGCACATCGCGCAGCATCACGATCTCGTCGTCGTTGTTGCCGGAAATGTCCGCCCAGAAGACGACGCGTGGACTGGGGATGAAGTGACCGGCGAAAACGTCCTGCACGTCAGCGCCATCCCAGCGAAAGATCCACGCGCTCGCCAACGGGTAATCCGCCGCGCGCACCGCGGCCAGTTCTTCGGCTCCGCCCGCCGCAAACTGGCCGAACTCCACCGCCCGCCATTCGTTGTCGATATTGACATTGCGGTACATGCGGACAAATCCACCGCTCGTGACGCGATAAATGCTGAGATTGCCGAGTTCGTTGGCGACCAGCGCGATCTCGTCGATGCCGTTGGCGTCCATATCGCCCATGGCGAACCAGGTCCACTTATTGCCGGTGTTCCACGTCGCCAGCGTCTCCCATGCGCGTCCGTCGGCGTCGGCGTTCGCCGCGTGCAAGATGACGAGTTGGTAGAGGTCGTCGGCGGTCCGCTGATCGGCGGGCAACTCGTAGATATAGACGATCTCCATTCCGGCCCGCCCGGCGTCAAACTCCCCGGCGCCCACCAGCAGCGGCTGCCCTGGCAGCGTCACATCATAGAGCGTCGACCACGGCACTTCGTCGAGATACTGCACCTGGTCTTCGGGCGCGCCGACCGCCACCGGGTCGTAGACCTTCAGGCGGCCCCCATTGCCATCATCCCGGATCGCAATGATTTCGTCGTCGGCGTCGCCCGTCACGTCGGCGAGGGCAACACTCTTCCAAGCGCCTTCGGGGCTGAACCAGCCAACGTTCAGCCCCTCCGCCGCGTTCGGGTCAAGGACACGGATCACCCCGTTCTGGTCCAGATAGACCAGTTCCGCGTCCACATTGGTCGCCGCCTGCGCTACACCGGCGTCCTGACCCCCTGCCGCGAGCAATTCGCCGGCCAGTAGGATCGCCGTGACTGCCAGCTTCGCCCACCGGCCGCGCCTGCCGACCCGGCGCTCACCGCACATAGCCTATGCCTTGCCCAACACCGCCGACAGCAGGGCCATGCGGATATACATGCCGTTTCGCATTTGCCGGAAGTAGGCGGCGCGCGGGTCGTCGTCGATGGCGTAGCTGATTTCATTCACGCGGGGCAGCGGATGCATGACGATCATGCGCGACTTGGCTTTCGCCATCAGCGCCTCGTCCACTACATAGTGTTCCTTGACGCGGTCATACTGCGCCATGTCCGAGAAACGCTCCTTCTGGACACGCGTCACGTACAGCACGTCTGCGTCGCCGATCACCTCGTGCACGTCTGTGGTCAGCGTGTGCTTGTGACCGGCCGCCTGCACCGCTTCCAGCACGTCGTCCGGCATGGCCAGGATTTCCGGCGCGACAAAGACAAATTCCACGTCATAGTTGATCAGCAGCTTGGTGAGACTGTGCACCGTGCGGCCGTACTTGAGGTCGCCCACCATCGCGATCTTGAGCTTGTCCACCGCCCCCAGTTCTTCCACGATGGTAAACAGGTCCAGCAGCGCCTGCGTCGGATGCTCGCCCACGCCGTCACCCGCGTTGATCACCGGTTTGCTGGCATAGCGCGCCGCCGTCGCCGCGGCCCCGACCTCAGGGTGGCGCAGGACGATCACATCCGAATAGCTTTCCAGCGTGCGGATCGTATCGGGCAGGCTTTCGCCCTTGGTCACGGAACTGTACTGCACGTTGTTGATGGGGATCACCTGCCCGCCCAGACGCAGCATGGCGGCCATGAAGCTCGAGCTTGTGCGCGTGCTCGGCTCATAGAACAGGTTGGCGAGAATCTTCCCTTGCAGCAAGTCCGCGCTGCCAAACCGCTCGACCAACACGCGCATCTCATGCGCCACCCCAAAGATGTAGTCGAGCCTCGGCTTATCAAACTGGCTGACGCTGATAATGTCCTGCCCATAGAAACCGTTGCTCGCATGATCGGCGGGCATCCTGCCCACATTCTTAATTGGGTTTGCCATTCTGATTCTCCTCATCCAACACAAAGTACGGTGAAGATTTTTGTCCGACTCACTACGGTGCGCGCCTGCGCTCGCACCGGCAGCAAGAAAAAACCGGCGGTGAATCCCGCCGGTCTCGACTACCCAAGTTCTCCTGCGCCAAACAGGACCCTACCACTCCCCGGCGTTGCCAGCACGTGACCGTGCTCATACACCGGCTTGCCGCGCAGCACAACCCGCTGCACGCGCCCGCGCACCTCGCACCCGGCAAAGGGCGTCCACCCCACGCGCGTCACCATGTCCTCGTCACGCAGCACAAACGGCGCATCCACGTCCACTTCGACATAGGTATCGTCCTGCGCCGGAATCCCGTAGATCCGCCGCGGCGCATCGACACACCGCGCGATGATGTCCGCCACCGTCAGCCGCCCCGCATGGACCGCGGTCAGCAAGAGCGGCAGCATCGTCTCCACCCCCGGTACGCCGGGCGGCGGCGCTTTGCTGGCGTCACGCTTCTCCGCCAACGTGTGCGGCGCATGGTCGGTGGCGAAAACATCGATCACGTCCAGGTGCTCCCACAGCGCCGCCACATCATCCACCGTCGCCAAGCGCGGCCGCATGTCCCCCAAGGGACCGAGCCGGGCGGCGTCCGCATCCGTCAGAAACAGATGATGCGGTGTGGCTTCACACGTTACCGGATACCCCCGTTCTTTTGCCTTGCGGATCAACTCGATCTCGCTGCGGCGGGTCACGTGCACCACGTGGAGCGGCGTGTCATACAAATGCGCCAGCGCCAGGCAAACCGGCAACATGAGTTCTTCGGCGTGCACCGCAATCGGGCCGACGCCGTCCGCGTGACCCTGCGCTCGATAGCCCGTGGCCGCGGCGACCTCCGCCCACCCGCGAAAGAGCCGCTGCAGCAGCGTCAAATCCTCGATGCGTAGACTGCCAAAGGTGTCACTGACGTAGATCTTCAGCCCACACGCGCGCTGCGCCGCCGGCAAATACGCGTCCAGATGGCTGGTGGTCGCGCCCACAAACAGGCCCACATCGCAGACGGCCTTCTGCTGGGCCAGCCTGGCCTTGTCCGCCAGCAGTTCCGGCGTCGCCGTCGGCGGCACAGTGTTGGGCATGTCGAGCACCGTGACGACGCCGCCCGCCAATGCCGCCGCCGACCCGCTATAGAAGTCTTCTTTGGCCGCGTACCCCGGTTCACGCAGGTGAACATGCGCGTCGATCAGGCCCGGCAGGCGCAACGGTGGCATAGTGGTGTCCGTCTCCGTTCTTGCTTTGGCGCAGGCTTTGTATTAACCTACCTGCACCGGCGAGCGTCTTACGCATTGTAGCTTTCGCGGCGGCAAATTCCCAAACGTGCCGACGCGATCTCGTAGCCTGCCGGGGACCAAACTGCGTACCCGCACCGGACGGTGACGGGTCCATCAACCCAAGGATTGGAGTACATGACCATTCGGACTGCAAGCGTACCCGTCCGCGCGATCATCATCGGCATGATCATCTTCGTCGTGCTGTTGTTCGTTCTGAGCTTCAGCAGCCAGTTCTTCTATTTCTTCGAACGCGTCAACCCGGATGAGGTGGGTGTCCAGTTTATGGGCGGTCGCATCAAAGGTGTGGTCGGTCCGGGCGTCTACAGCGACTTCGGCCTCTATGTCGAAATGAAACATGTTTCCAGCCAGGCCATTCAGTTCAGCGTGAGCGACGAGGAGCTCATCACCAAAGACAAGCAGCGCATCGGCGTGCTCGTCACCGGCGATATCTTCCGCCCTGGCGTTGACGACGCCGATATGATCCAGCGGCTCTGGCCCGAATACAGCCAGCTATACCTCGCGGGAGACACCGCGCGCGTCCGCATCGAAGACCGGGCCCGCCAGGCGATGAAGGTCTGCGTCGGCAATCGCAACTTCGACGACAATGTCATTGGCAGCGGGCGCGACGAACTCAAGGAGTGCATCGACGATGAACTCAATATTCTCGCCGAGAACTACGGCCTTTCCGTCGCCAACGTGGCAGTTCCCAATGTGATCCTGTCCCCCGAAGTCCAGGCGCGGCTCGACGAAATCGTGCAGAGCCGTCTCGAAACGGAGAAGGCCGGCCAGGACAAACTGCGGGCCGAGGCACAGGCCGCCGCCGAGCAGGCGCGGCAACAGGGCGAAATTCGCATCGCCCAGAGCCGCATTCAGGAAGAGTCGCGTCAGCAGAAGATTCTCGCCGAGTTGGAGCGCGAGAAGATCGAGTCGCAGCGCGCCGTCATCGAAGCGGAACGCGCCAACGAGCTGGCCCGCGTCGAAGCCCAGCGCGCCATCATCGAGGCTGAAAAGAATAACGAACTGTTAGCCTCGCAGCGCGACCTGGAGATCGAATCCGCCAACGCGCTTGCCGCGGCCGAGGCAGCCAAAGCCTCAGTCGCCCAAGAGGCCGCGATCGCTGCTGTCTACGCCGCCAATCCGGGCCTGCTCCAGTTGGAGATGGCACAAACCAACGCCAGCGCGCTCCGCGCCACCGACAAGATCATCTTCACCCAAGATGGCATGGTGCCGACCTTGGTCATGCCAGGCCCCGGCATCGTGCCGACGGTTGACGCCGCGTCGACCACGCGCTAAGGTCCTTGCCCTGCACGCAAGCGCCGGTCAGCCAACGGGCCGTGCGCTTGCGTCGTTACATCTCTTTCCCGAAAGTGTGGGCTATGCCTGCCCGGAGACGTCAACATGCTTCGTGAACTCACCAATACCGACCTGGTCGAGCGCGCCCGCCGCGTGATTCCCGGCGGTGTCAACTCGGCCAACCGCGTGCTGCCCTGGCCGTTCGTCGTTCGCTCCGCCCACGGCGCGACCATCACCGACGTCGAAGGCCGTGACTACTTGGATTACCACGCCGCCTTTGGGCCGATCATCCTGGGTCACAATCACCCCCAGGTGAATCAGGCCGTCAAGGACGCCATGGATCGCATCGACATCATCGGCGCCGGCGTCACCGAGGCCGAGATCCTGCTGGCCGAAGCGATCACGCGCCATGTCCCTTCCGCCGAGCGTGTGCTCCTGACTAACTCCGGCTCCGAGGCCACCTATGCGGCGCTCCGGCTGGCGCGCGGCGTCACGGGACGCCATAAGATCGTCAAGTTTCAAGGCACCTATCACGGCTGGCATGACGCCGTCCTCATGAACGTCATCAGCCCGCCGGAGCGCATCGGCCAGCGTGACCTGCTCTCGCTGGGGATGTCGCCGGGCGTGGTGGAAGACACCATCGTCCTACCGTTCAACGACATTGAGGCGATCACAGACCTCCTCCAGCAGCGCGGTGACGAAATCGCCGCCATTCTGGTGGAAGTAATCCCGCACAACATTGGCTGCGTGTTGCCGCGTCCAGAGTTCCTCACTGCCCTACGCGAGCTGACCAACGCAACGGGCGCGCTGCTCATCTTCGACGAAGTCATCACCGGCTTCCGCCACAGCCTCGGCGGTTATCAGAGCATCGCGGGGGTCACGCCCGACCTGAGCACCTTCGCCAAGGCCATGGCCAATGGCTACCCGATTGCCGCGCTGGCGGGCCGTGCCCAGTTCATGGACCGCTTCGGCCCCGGCGGTGGCGTCTTCTTCGCCGGCACCTACAACGGCCATCCCGTGGGCGTGGCCGCTGCCTTGGCGACCATCGCCACGCTGGAAGACGGCTCCGTCCATCGCCACTGCTTCGGCCTGGCGCAGCAGGCCGGCGACGGCATCCAGGCCATCGCCGACGAATTGGGCATCCCCATGCGCGTCGCCCGCTTCGGCTCGGTCTTCGTGCCCTACTTCATGACCGGCACAATTGAGAGTTACACCGACCTGCTCCACAACGACACGGCCCGCGACGTTTGGTTCCGCAAGAGTATGTGTGAGCACGGCATCTTCATGCTGCCCACCGCGCTCAAGCGCAATCACGTCAGCGCCGCGCATACGGCCGCCGACATCGAGCGCACGCTTGACACTGCTCGCAGCATCCTGCGTGCCATGCCGGCCACGCTCTAGCCCGCGTCCGCAATCCAACTGGCAAACGAGACGGGGATGGCCGCCAGCGACCATCCCCGTCTCGCCTATCCCGCCTTGTCCCCCGCCTAGTCTGGCGTGAACTGGTCCCAGAGCCACGTCCAGAACTCGCCCCAGGCGTCGCCGCTCGCTGGCGCTGCTGGCGTTTCCACCACCGCGGTCGGCAGCGGCGTCGGCCCCTCCACATTCAAGGTCGGTACTGGTGTCGGCGCAGAGACCGGAGCATCTGCGGCATGACGTGCCGCCTCCGCCCCGTCCGTCGTCACCCGCAGCGCCGCACCTTGCTCGTCCACGACAACCATTTCAGGTCCGACGGACAGCCACTGCGCCATCGCGGGGTCAGCCGCCAGGGCGAAGTAAGCGTCCTCGCCAAAGGCAACCCAACGGGTCGCCATTTCGGGGCCGTAAGCAACGTCCACCCAGAAGGGTACGACCGTGCCGTCCGCCGTGGTCGCCCAGCCCTGCTGGATAAAGGTCTTGCCTGCCACATAGCGCGCCTGCCCGGCCTCTCCGACCGTGGTCGCCGTCTGCATATCGTTCTGGCTCTTGCTGGCGGCAACCGCGGCCTCCCCACTGGCGGGCATGGCTGCCTGCCGCGCCGCCTCGTCCTCCGCATACGCATACGCGCCGGCATCTCCGCCGCCGACACCCGCCGCGGCTGGCGCCGGAACCGGCGCGAGGGGCGCTTCCATGGGCGCAACCGCCTGCGGCTCTTCCACCAGATACGCCGTATACGGAGTCACAATGCCGTAACGCAGGCTCAGGTCGACGATGGCCTCCACCACTTCGGGCGTCGGGCCCTCACGCCGCACCTGCTCCATCAGCGCGCCGATCTTGCGCGAGGCCCACAACCGGGCCACAAACGGCTCGCCGCCGCGCTCACGCAGCCCCAAATCGCCAAACCGGTATTCCCGCGGCTCGCCGTTGACTTCGCCGCGCAGTACGACCTCCACCGGCCCTGGCTGGCGATAGCGACCTGTGACAACCAGTTGTTCACCGGCGAACAGATCGGGCAGCGTCTGTGGATACAGATCATCCACCACCACGTCGCCGCTGAACTCCACCGTCACCTGCGCCAGCACCGGCAGGCTGATCCCCGCGTAGAACTGGCCGACCGCCTCGTCAATCCGTTCTTCGGGCGCGACATAGGCGCTGCGGCCGCCCATCTGATCCGCCAGCGTGTCCAAGAGAATCGTATTCACGTCATAGCCGATCCCGAAAGGAAACAGCCGCACCTGGCTGCCATCCGGTAGGTTGGCGGCCGCGTTGTCCATGATCCGCCAGGGATCGGTTTCGCCCTGCGTCGGCAGGCCGTCGGTCAAGAACAGGATGTATGCTAATCGATCTGCGCCATCGCCCGCCGGCTCTACCATCGCCAGCGCCTCCAGGAGCGCGCGGTTGATGTCCGTCGACCCGCCCGCATCCAAGCGCGCAATCCAGTCGTGCGCGTCCGCTGTGTTGTCGACCGTTACATCCTCTAGCCCATTGGCCCAGCGGCGGACTCCGGTGCTGAAGCTGATCAGGTTGAAGCGATCGCCGGGGTTCAGGTGGTCTACGAGATAGTCCGCGGCGGCGCGCGCCTGGTTCATCTTTTCGCCCTCCATCGAACCCGACACGTCGAGTACGACGATCAGGTCGCGCTTCACCACGTCGCCCTGCTCCACCTCGATGCTGGGAGCCAGGAGCAGCGCCAGATACCCGTCCTCTTCCACCGGCTGATAGCTCAACAGGTTGACACCGATGCGGTCATCCGCCACGCCCCAGTACAAGTCAACCACGCCGGTATTCGCCCCGACATCACCCGTCCACACGACGCCCGCCGCGTCCTGACCGTAGCGGGTCACCTGAACGCCCGCATTCGGGCTGTAGATTGTCCGCAAGCCGGGCTGATTGACCAAGTCAACTTCCATGCGGAAGGGGTGCGTCGCCATGCCCGCGCCCACGCCCGCCCCCAGCGGATAGCGGAACCGGTACAGCCCGTCCTGTTGGGCAACGACCTCAGTGTAGGTTAGCTGCACCGTGCGCGTCTCGCCCGGCGGGATGGGAAACACATTCGTCTGGAACAGGCCACCGTTCAGGTATTGCAGCAGCGCGGGATCGCGGCGCTGCCGCACAATCTGTTCGTAGATCGCACGCGCCTCATCCGCCGGCAGCAAGCGACCTTCCAGCACGCTGCCGTCCACCTTCATCTGAAAGTCGCTCACGGACGCCTCGGCAGGCAGTGGGAACACGAACATCCCCTCCACAGTCGCGCCGCTCTCGTTGTGGAAGGTCTGCGCCACCTTGACGACCGCCACCGGGCCGTCCACCTGCGCCTCGACGCTGTGGTCGGTCACGCTGATCGGCCCCGGCGTGGGCGGCATGGGCGGTGCCCAGGGCGGCATCGGTTCAATGATGATCTGCGCCATCGCCGGCAGCGGCAGCGCGATCAACACAATCACCAGCAGGGCCGGCCACAACCAGCGGAAACGGCCGCCTGCCTTCTGTGTCGTTATGGGTCGCATCGTCTGTTTCTCCTGGTCCGGCCTAGCCGCGACCGGCTCGAATCGGATAGCACGGGTGTACACCCACGGGACGAAGGTCCCGCGACGATTGTTCCCGTGCCACAGGCATCGTCACCGCCGCGCGAGCGTAATTTGACACTACATCGTGACATGCATATACTCAGACCACACCAGCGATGCGGGCGTGGTGTAGCGGTAACACAACAGCTTCCCAAGCTGTTTTCACGGGTTCGAGTCCCGTCGCCCGCTCCATGCAAAGCAAAACCGGCCTGCTTCTGAAAGCAGGCCGGCTCTATTTCTGGAGTGTCCCAAGTCTACTGGCGTCTGTTCGGCGCTGCCATGGCTTCGCCGTTCGTCCCCTCCATCATACTTGGCTCCGCGACCGTCAGCGACCGCAGGTAGGTCGCCGCGCTGACACCGCCGCTCTGACCGGACGCCTTCGACGTATGCCGCCTTAGTTCGTGCAGTAGCATCTGCGTGCGCCGCCCGCTGTCGGGCAGCGAGTAGCGCGCCGCGTGGGCCTTTTCCAGCCACTTGGCCGCCTCGGCATAGTTGCCTTTTTGCAGCAGCAGCCCCCCCAAATTGGACGCCAGCAATGCCGAATTGGGGTTATCCTCCAGCCGGCGGCGCAAGCGCATCTCCCGCGCATCCTCCAGCGACGAGCCGCGCAGCATGACGCCGATGTCAAAGATGATCTCCGGGATAACCTCCGGCTCATACCGTTCTGCGCGATGCCGCACCACACACCGTTTCCGCGGCACAATCATGTCAAGCTCACGCACAACTTTGACGGTCAACTGCACCGGCGCGCTCACTTCCTCCGGATGGATCTCCACCGATTCCTCCCCGCCAACCACCACGTTCAGCGGATCCTCGTCCTCGCCGCTGTGGATCGACTGGATCAGGATCGGTTGCGTGGTCTGGTTGGTGATGTGCACGACGCCATCAGCAACGACGATCTTGAGGTGCTTGGCCGACGCTTCGCCGCTTGCGCTCAAGTCGACACTCTGACGCTGCGGATACTGGACGTCCAGCAGTTCGAAGAAGTCGGGTGAGTAGTTCTTGAGGATCCCCACGTGCTCATGGGACTCATCACCCTCAATCAGGTCCACCACGATCTTCTGTCCGATCAGGCGTTCCAGCAGCGGGTCGTAGGTGCTTCCAACGCTGCCCACTACGTCGGAGCTAAACCGCTTGATGTGCGTCTCGCTCGCATCCATGATGTACTGCCCGGCCGGCTTCCGCAGCCGCCCCATGATCAGCCCCAAGACCTCTGTCATGGAGTCGCGCGCAAGCGAAAAGACGTGCTGCGTCGACCGGGCCAACCGGACCACCGGGCCGGGATGGAAGTAGCGATCCAGGTCCTTCTGGCGGCGCACGCGATCCTCCGGTGAGAGATCATCGACATAGCGGAAGATAGCCTGGATATCCGGGTATTCGGAGGCATACAGCAGGTAGCTCGACTCGACGTGATTGGAGTCCTGCACCGAATCCCGATAGCGGAGTTCCAGCCCCGTCGCCTCCAGTTCCATCAGGCCCCAGATGGTCTTCCCGCTGGCCCGTTCCAGTGTGACGTGATACCCCTCAAACCCGCGCAGGCACTCGTCCCGGCGGCTCGACCGCAGATAGGCCCCCAGCAGGGTGATCCCAAAGATTAGGCTGATGGTCGCAAGCAGTGGCAGGTCGAAGATCTGTCCCAAGGCATCCATGCGCGGTTACTCCAGTGATAACGCCAATTACCGCGCTGCGCCGCCCGCAGCGCGCTTTGCCGGACATATTCCGATTGGGAACCCGGCAGCATACAGTTTACAGTGGAACTTACTGCCGCGGTCGGTAAGCAAGGGGATACGCGTCACGCTGTTGCGCGAATGCAGTCCGGTCCCTCGTTGCGCGGGCTGTTCACGTAGCTACTGACCGGATGCGCGGCCATCTTCGCGGCCGGGAACGGGCGCATCAGGTGGCGCAGTGCCGTCTGCAAACGCGCGTCCGCGTCCTGACCCACGCCCAGCCACTCCGTGTAGTCTTGCGGAGACAGGATCACCGGCATCCGGTCGTGGACAGGGGCCACCAGTTCGTTGGCGTCCGTCGTTAAGATCGTGCAACTGTCCAGTTGGCTGCCATCCGGGCTAGTCCACGTCTCCCACAACCCGGCGAAGGCCAACAGACCGCCGTCCTCGGCCGTAAAGTAAAATGGCTTCTTGGCGCTTCCCGCACGCTGCCACTCAAAGAAACCGTTGGCCGGCAGCAAGCACCGCCGCCGCTTGAACGCGGCGCGATAGCTGGGCTTCTCGGCGACCGTCTCGGCGCGCGCGTTGATCATGCGCGCCCCTACACCGGGGTCCTTGGCCCAACTGGGAACCAGCCCCCACAGGACCAGCGCCCACACGCGCTGCTTCGTGTCGGCGTTGAAGCGCACTATGCCCACCGGCTGCGTGGGCGCGACGTTGTAGCGCGCGACCAGTTCCGGCGTGCTCTCCAGTCTGAACAGCGCCGCCACTTCTTCCGGCGAGGCGTGTAAAGTGAATCGTCCGCACATAGCTCTTGGGGAGCCCCGTCTCCTCTGGCCTGAACCGACTACCCGTCGCGAGCAAGAACCGGCGTTTTCCGATCCGGCTTGCCGCCTATGATATACTTAGCCCGATTATCCGACAACCCACGTGACGAATGTGAACTGGAGATGGAAATGCGTAAGCTTACGATCAGCCTGGCGTTGGCAGCTCTGCTTGTTGCGGCGCTCGTACTAACCGTATACAGCCAACGCACGGAATCGGCAAACGACGAAATTCGCGTCTTGGTGGGCGGCGTCAGCCAGCAGCTTCCGCTTGATCTTACGCTGGTCCTCCCCACCGAGTCCGGTCCCCAGACCGTCACCGTACCTGTGGTGTTGAACCTCAACCTGACTGTCGGCCCGCTAGATGCCATCAACATGGGCATCCAGGCCGAACCGGCGCTCCAGTTCGTTTCGCCGCTCCAGGTGATCGAACCGATTTCCGCCGGCGCGGCGGTCACGACCGGCGCGGTCATCACCCAGTAGCCGCCGCCGGACGCCAAGCGTATGTCGTACCCGCAGCATCCGTCAACCACTGCCCAGGCGCACATCCCACGCGGCGTCGCCGACTATTTCTGGTCGGAGGCCGCGGCACGGCGCAACTTGGAGCACACCCTCATCTCTTTGTTCCGCACGTGGGGCTACCAGGACGTTATCCCGCCTACGTTTGAGTATGCGGAGACTTTCCTGCACCGCGCCAATCCTCGCCTGCAGGCGGAGATGTATCGTTTCCTCGACCGTGACGGCAGCACGCTGGCCCTCCGCGCCGACATGACCATCCCGGTCGCACGTCTGGTCGGCGTCCGGCTCCACGATTGGCCCATGCCCCAGCGGTTCTGCTACGCCGGCAGCGTCTTCCGCTATGCCGAACCGCAGGCCGGTCGGCAGCGCGAGTTCTCCCAGGCGGGCTTTGAGTTGATCGGCGCCCGCTCGCCGGAAGCCGACGCCGAAGTGCTCGCCCTCACCATTCAAGCGGTGCGGTGCGCCGGCATCCGCGACTTTCGCCTGGTCCTCGGCCAGATTCAGTATTTTGACGGTCTGCTCCAGGACCTCAAACTGTCGCCGGAACATGCGGCCCACTTCCAGCGCGCAATCAACCGCAACAGCGAAGCCGACCTTGCCGAGTTCCTCCGCCACGCGCCGCTGCGCACGCAGCAACGCCATACCGTGGAGCAGTTCCCTCAGTTGAGCGGCCCGGACGCGCTCGCCATCATCGCCCACGCCGACCGTCTCTGCCTCAACTACGACATGCACCAGGCGCTGGACAATTTGCGCCAAATTCATCGTGTCCTAGATGCCTACGGGCTCGCCGATACTGTCTTTCTGGATCTCACGGAAATCAACAACCTGGGTTACTACACGGGCATCACCTTCGAGGTCCTCATCCCTGGGTCGGGCTTTGCCGTCGGCAGCGGCGGGCGCTATGACAACCTGATCGGCACGTTTGGGTCCGCCCAGCCTGCCGTCGGCGTCGCCCTGGGCTTGGACCGGCTGCTGGCCGCCGTCCGCGGGACGCGTCACTCCGGCCAGACCCAACCCGTCGCGCCCCACCTGCTCGTCGCCACCGGCAACAGCGCCGAATGCCTGCGTGTCGTCGACGACTGGCGGCGCGCCGGTCTACATGTCGCCGTCAGCGTGGACGGGCTGACCGGCGAGGCGCTGGCACAGAGCGCCGCCCAGTTGCACATACCACTGGCCGCCGTCTGGACGGGCCGCGGCTTTGACCTGTGGCGCACGGCTCACGGGACCGCCGCGGAACCCATCTTCGTGCCAATGGCCGATGCGCCGGCCATCGTCGCGTTGGCGTCCGCCGCCGTTAACGGTGGGGATGCTGCCCCCCAAGCGGGCAAGGAGTAGACCGTGCCAGACGCATCCCGCGACACCCTTGTCATCGCCCTGGCAAAAGGCCGCCTCACCAATGACATTCTCGACCACCTCGATCGCGCCGGTCTGCCGCTGCCCATCGACGATTCCGGCCGCAAGCTGATCTTGGAAAGCCAAGATGGCACGCTGCGCTACGTCATGGCCAAGCCTGCCGACGTGCCCACCTTTGTCGAGTACGGGGCCGCCGACCTCGGCATCTGTGGCCTTGACGTGCTCCGCGAAAGCGGGCGTGACGTCTACGAGCCGCTGGTGCTGCCTTTTGGCTATTGCCGCCTCAGCCTGGCGGGTCCGGCCAACCGGCCCGACACGCCCCTGCGCTATGCCAGCCAGCCGCGCGTCGCCACCTCCTACCCGCGTCTCACCGCCGACTTCTTCCGGCAGCGCGGGGTGAATGCCGAGATCATCGCCCTCAAAGGGTCGGTCGAACTGGCCCCCCTGGTCGGCCTGGCGGACCTGATCGTGGACGTGGTGCAAACGGGCAGCACCCTGCGCGACAATGGCTTGGCCGAGTTTCGGACCATCTTGGACTGCCAGGCCGTCCTAATTGCCAATCGCGCCTCCTATCGTCTGCAAGCCGCCGCGGTGCAGCGCGTCATCACCGCCCTCCGCGAGCTTGCCGGCCAACCGGCACAGTCAGCAGGCATCCCATGACCGAAATCGTTGCATCCCCCGTGATCCCAGGTGTGAAGCAGGTCCACTTCCGCGTCTTTGGCGACGCCCGCGGCCAGTTCATGGAGACCTTCCGCAAAGAGTGGTTCCCCGAACGCACGTGGGACATCGTCCAGGCCAACCGCAGCATCAGCGCCGCGGGCGTCCTGCGCGGTCTGCACTATCACCACCACCAGGTGGACTACTGGCAGGTCGTTGCCGGGACCATCCGCGTGGGGCTGGCGGACCTACGCCGTGCGTCGCCCGCCTTTGGCTGTACCCAAGTCGTCGAACTCAGCGCGGCCAATCCCGGCGGGTTGTTCATCCCCATCGGCGTGGCCCACGGCTTCTTGGCCCTTGACGATGCCATGCTGCTATATCTTGTCGACAACTACTACAACGGCCGCGATGAGCTTGGCGTCGCTTGGGACGACCCCGACCTGGGCATCGGCTGGGGCGTCCACGCCCCCCTCCTGTCGGACCGTGATCGCGCCAACCCCCATCTCGCGGCCATCCCAACCAGCGCCCTCCCGGCCTAGGCCGTGCCGGACGTAGAGCAGAAAGAGGATCGCACCCGTGCCAGATACCATCCGCTTTGGCGTCATCGGCGGCAGCGGCGTCTACCAAATGGAGGCGCTCACAAACGTGAAGGAGGTCAGCCTGACGACCCCCTTCGGCGACCCATCCGACGCCTACATCGTCGGCGAGTTGCATGGGCAGCGCGTGGCGTTTCTGCCGCGTCATGGCCGCGGCCATCGCATCAGCCCGACGCGGCTGAACCAGCGCGCCAACATCTTCGGCTTCAAGCAGCTCGGCGTCGAATATCTGATCGGCGTCAGCGCGTGCGGCAGTCTCCAGGAGCACATCCGGCCCGGCGACATGGTGATCCCCGATCAGCTCTTTGACCGCACGCACGGTCGCGCGCTCTCCTTTTTCGACGACCCCACGGTCGGCACCGCCGGGCTGGTCATCCATGTTGGTCTGGCCGAACCCTTCTGCACCTACCTCAACGACATCTGCTTTCGCGCCGCCCAGGCCACCGGCAATCGCGTCCACCTCGGCGGCAGCTTCGTCACCGTCGAAGGTCCGCGCTTCAGCACCAAAGCCGAAAGCAATGTCTTCCGCCAGTGGGGCATGGCCCTCATCGGCATGACCACCACGCCCGAAGCCCAGCTTGCCCGCGAGGCCGAGATGAGCTACTCCGTGATGGCCCATGTCACCGACTACGATGTCTGGCACGCTACCGAAGAAGCCGTCAGCGTGGATGCCGTGGTCCGCGTACTCCAGCACAACGCCGAGGTAGCCAAACAGGCCGTCGCCAATGCCATCGATCTGTTGGCCCAAGCGGGTCCCACGCCTCAAGCCGGCGCGCTGCGTGATGCCATCATCACCGATAAGCGCCGCGTGCCGTCCGCCGTGGTCGAGGTGCTCGCCCCTATCATCGGCAAATACTTCGCCGTGGCGTGATCGCCCGTGTAGTATTCTCAGGCGCGCCGGATTTGCCAGTCCAGAACAAGTGCGCTACACTAAGATGCTGTTGTCGAAATGATTGACCGCTGATCGCAGGAGGGTTCCCATGGCCAAGAAAGGCCCGCGCGTCTTGATTAAGATGCGGAGCACCGAAAGCTCGCACATGTACCTCACCGAGAAGAATCGGCGCAATGATTCGGGCCGGCTTGAGCTACGCAAGTTCGACCCAATCGTGCGCAAGCACGTGGTTTATCGCGAGTCTAAGTAATCCATCAGTCTGCACCACAGCCTGGAACAGCGCAGCGGGCAGCCGCCGCGCTGTTCTTTTTGCGTGCGTGCGACACACGCGCCGCGCCGTAGCATTACCGTAGTGCGTCTGTAGGCCAATTGGGTTGGTCCAGAGACAATGGCGTGGTGTAGAATAGATGAGATTGCGCTCGCCCCACGGCCGCCTTACGCGGTCGGTCGCGGACGTGAAGCTTGATCCGCTGGTTCGCACCGGCGCTTGTTGTTGAAGACACGGCGATGGTCAGGATTCGGAATTGCATGGGCTACTTGGTTAGGACAACTTGCTTAACTTGTGTGCTGATTTGGGCGGTGCTGACAGTCACGCCGCTTTCGGCGCAGACGCTGTCAGCGACGCCTGCCGCGCCTAATCTTTCCCCACTAGCTACTCCCGCTTCCCAAACCCCACCGGCAGAACCCGCTTCACCGCAAGTCGCCGCGGGAGTCGCTGTTACGGCAACTACCGCCCAGGCGGAGGTGTTGCCAACCCCGACGCCCATCGCCGCCGCGGATGACGAAGCTGAAGCCGTCCCGCCCGCGGACGAGGCGCCCCTCGATGGCACGATCATCGCGAATCGGAGCCAAGAGGATGCCCGCTTCTTTGTGGAGGGCAGCGTCTACGTCTTGACCGCCGGCCGTTCCCAGGGCATCCCGCTGCCCCGGCCGTCCACGGTACTGAACCTCTTCAACTGTCCCGCCGCGACGCCGGAGACCCAAGCCGGCTGTTTCTGGGATCCCTACCTGGTTCAACAGGACGGCTTCTATGAGCTATACAGCTCTCCCGGAACCTCCGGCATCAGCCAGCTACTGCTGCGCGAGGCAGGTACGCCGCCCGCCGATCAAGTCTGGGTCCAGAACCGCACGGGCAACACCGAAAGCGTCGTCTTCCGCAGCGATGTCTACGACATGCCGCCGACTTCAGTGCTCGAATTCCCCGTCTCCAACGGCGTTCCCGCCATCCTTTACGTGCGCAACTGCCTGTCGCTAGACGGCCAGCAGGTCTGCGAATGGGCCCCACGCACGCTCGACGCCGGCGTCTACTACGCCCTGGTCGAGGTCAGCACTCCCGGACAAGAACCGGGCGCGCTGATCATAACGATTGACCTGCGCCCGGTCGTTGCCGACGAGGCCGTCGCCGCTGCCGAAGCCCCGGTCAGCCCCCCGGTCGGCGTCACCTGTGCACTGGCTGTGCCGACACTGAATGTCCGTCGTGGCCCCGGGCTGCAATACGACATCATCGGCAAAATTCGCACGTCCGAAGGGTCCGGCACGGTCGTCGCCACCGGACGCAGCGCCGATGGCCTGTGGCTGACCGTGGACGTCGAACTCGCCGAGACCGGCTGGATTACCGCAGAGCCGAACTTCGTTACCTGTGATCCTGGCGTCGCTGAGTTGCCGATTGTCGAGGCCGCCGTCGTCGCTGCCCCGCAACCGACGGTCGCCGCCGTCGCGCCGTCCCCCGTCAGCACGGTCGCGCCCGCGCCGGCCGCCGAGGAACCGGCCCCCGCGCCGGAAGAGCCGACCCCCACGTCGACGCCCGAACCCGAACAGCAAGCGCCTGCCGGCTACGCCCAACTGATCGTCAACAACGGCTTCCAGCATGAGATGCGCTTCACCATCGACCAGGTGTTCCGGCCGTTTGAAGGGCCTAGCGAATACGACATCCAGCCGGGCGCATCGGTGACCCTTGTCGTCTTCCCCGGCCAGATCGCATTCACCGCCAGCAGCGCCTGGAGCAGTCTCTCCGCCAATTCCGACCTCACGGTCGACGCCGACCAGACCGTTCACATGTGGCTGCGTTTCGAGCAGGATGCGGGCGGGAGTTGGGTGCTGATGTGGCAATAGGTGGGTCGCCGCAAGTTCTAGGAACGCCACGGGGCGCAGGCTGATTGGCCTGCGCCCCGCTTCATTGGTGGTATCCCTGTGACTCGCCTGCGCGTCGCTATTTGCGGCGATAGCGCACGTAGAGTTCGCGCGTCTCCTCGTCGGCCGTCAACTGAAATTCTGCCGCCGGCCCGACGACTGCGCCCCCTTCGTCCACCAGCGTCGCCGTCCATGTGCCCGCTTGCGCCTCCACGAAGATGACGTTCATGTTCGTGAAGCGCGTATAGGGGCTTGGCTCGCCGCGCGTCAGACCGGGCAGCCCTGCCCGCGATACTTGGTCGACCGCCAGTTCCGCACCGTTGTGCGCCACGTGCAGCGTGTATCCCGCCAGCCCCATCCCGCCTTCCTCATAGACGTACAGGAAGAACCGCACCACATTCGGCGCAAGCGATTCCGTGGGATGCTTCTCCGCCGTTTCCAGGACGAAGCTAAACGACGGCGTCGGCGTCGCCGTCGGGACCGGCGTCGCCGTGGGTTCCGTTGTTGGCGTAGGGGTCGTCGTGGCAGTCGGCCTGGGCGTTGGCGTCGCCGTGGGCGCCGGGGTGAAGGTCGACGTCGGCGGCAGCGGTGTCACGGTCGCGGTGGTCGTCGCGACCTCCGCGACCACCGCGGGGCCGCTCGCTCCGGTCTGCGCCGGCGCGCCTTGCCCCAGCGGCGTGGGCGTGAACGTGGGCACCGGCGTGCGTGTTGCCTCGTTACGATCACCGCCACATCCGCCCAACATCACCAGGAGGGCAGCCGCGCCCAGCCACAGCCCTGCCACCCGGCAGGGCCGCGCAAGCCCTCTGTACGGTCTCTGAGTCAAGCGATCTGACAACATCAAGCGTTCGCAATCCGGCGCTCGGTGCGGCCTGTGCGGCCCAAGTCCGCCAGCATCACGTGCGGGCGTATTGCGGCGCGGCCGGCGCACTATAGCGCACATCCAAGTGCGGCGTCTCCAGCCTCACGCCCTGCGCCACTTTGGACGTCAGACAGGCTTCCAGCGTGCCGCTGACCAGCAGCGTGCGCTCCACCGGAAACGGCGCCACCCCGGTCATGATCATCTCTTCAATTTTGGCGACGAGGCACGCCGAGTAAGTCACATTTGGCCCTGGCGTCAAGAAAAACTGGGTCGAGCGCGGTTCGCTCTCCCCCACCAACTGAGCGGCAAACAGGAAGTCATTGACCGCGCCGTTGAGCATCAACAGCGTCGCGTGCAATCCGTCACGGTACTCGATGAAGTAAGCCGCCGGCTTCTCCACAATCCGTCGCAGCTCCCCACTCCCGATCAGGTCTTGGGTGCGGCCGTCAGTCTCGGTCAGCCCCCGCGGCGAGTCGCTGCGCGACAGCGCCGCCTCGAGCAGCCGCCACGACCAGCGGCCAGCGTCGCCCGCCGCCCACACGGCGTCGCCCTCGATCAACTGGACCGCCGCCACCCCGGTCTCGCCGCCGGCGCGGCGCTCCACCATACACTGCATGGCCTCCAGCGCGTGATAGTCCATCGGGTCGGACCCACCCACGCCGACCATCAAGGCGTCGTCAATCCGGCAGCCCAGCGGCAGTTCCAGGTCCGGCAGCCGCCACGTCACCGGCAGCGACGAACCGGCCAGAAAGGGGAAACCAAGCCGGTGGCTGTCATCCACCATCTCGCGCGCCTTGGCGAAGCTGTAGGACAGGTGCTTGTCGTTATAGACCGGTACGGCAACCCCGTCCTCCTCAAAGACCTTCACGCACTCTTTGAACAGTTCATAGCGTGGATACAGCTTCTGGCCCTTCTCGTTGTCGGGATACTCCCCGTGTTCGACCACCAGCAGCACCCCGTCCACGGCCAGCCGGTCCCCGCCGCAGCGCAGCGCCTCGGCCACCGTCGGGTATACCGCAAAACCAAACTCGCGCGCCCGGTCCACGCTTTGGTCATCCACCGGGCGTTGGTCCACATAGAGCGCCGCGATCTCGGTATTGGGCCAATGCCACTCCCCCGCCCGCGGATAGCCGACCACAAAGCGGTCACAGAAGTGCTGTGCATGTGAGCGCAGCCGGTAGATACTGGCAACGACCGCCAACCGCTTTGGCGCAGTCGCGTGATTCATTTGGCGAGTCCTTATCCTAGTTGATGCTGGTCAGAGGTGGCTGGCCGCAAACGTTGCCCCACGTCAACTGCGCCAAAACGTGGACGCGGCCGGCGCGGCATAGCAGACGTCAAGATGCGGAGTATCCACCCGCACCTGACCGCCAAAGAGACTGTCTACCCCCGCCTCCACCAATCCCCCGGTCAACAGGGTCCGTTCGACGGGATAGGGCGCTGTCCCGGTCAAGAACAGCGATTCGATGTTGTTGACAAGAGGCGAAAAGAAGTTCGCCAGAGTCGTGCGCGCCGGCGGCATGGGCAGATACATCTGCGTCGAAAACGGGCGATCCTCGCCCGCCAGCGTCGCCGCGAAGTTGAAGTCCTGAACCAGCCCGTTCAGCAGGATCATGGTGCAGCGCAGCCCGTCGCGGTGGGCATAGGTGTAGGCCACCGGGTCTTTGACCAGTTCCCGCATCTCGTCGTGCGTGGGAAAGATGTCGTTGAAGCCCGCGCGCGCCGGTGTCAGCGTGTGGCTGCGGCTGAGCGCCGCCTCAAACAACTGACGCGACCATACACCCGCGTGGTGCGCCTCCCAAAAGGCGTCGCCGCGATAAGCCTGGAGCCATTCAATGCCGCTTTCGCCGCCCGCGCGCCGCTCGACCATACACTGGATCGTCTCCAACGCGTGAAAGTCATAGCTGTCCACGCCGCCATAGGCGACACAAACCGCCTCCGTGGGCCGCGCGCCATCCGGAAACTCGACGCTCGGAATGCGCCAGGTCACCGGCAGCGACGACCCCGCCATCAGCCCAAACCCAAGCTGGCGCGCCGTGTCAACCATCTCCTTCGCCCAATCCCAGCGCCAGGACAAATGCTTGTCGTTGAAGACCGGCGCGCTCTTGCCTGTCATCCGGTAGACTGCCGCGATCTGCCGGAACAACTCATAGCGCGGATACAGCTTTTGCCCCTTCTCATTGTCGGGATACTCGCCGTGCTCGCCGATCAAGAGTACCCCGTCCACCGCCAAATCGTCGCCGCCCAGCGTCAGCGCGTCGGCCACGGTTGGATACAGCCGCATGTCGGGAAAGCGCGCGGCGCGTTCTCGGCTCAGGTCGTTCTCCGGCGTCTGGTCTACATACAGCGACACCAAGTCCATCGGCGGGCGGTGATGCCTCCCATTCCAGCCGTACCCTTCCAAAAAGCGATCGACAAAATGCTGCGTGTGGGAGAATTTGCGATAAACAGTCGTGATTGCCGCGATCCGGGGTCGTCGAACCATGGGGTCTATCAAGTCCTCAAACAGGTGGCGGATGAGCACGTGTGGGCGGCACGCGAACCAGTCCAGCGCGGTCGGTGCGGCCCGCAATTGTCTCTCCGCACTCTACCCGACGCCTTGCCGCCTGTCAAACCTGACGCCTCGATCCGAACCGCCGCCATCACTACTCCCGCCCGCCGATTGCGGTACGTAGCCTTGGGCCTTCCAAACGACGCCGTTATAATGCTCGTGTACCCGGATTGTGCCGCCCGTCAACGTCTTGCAGAGGAGACCTTATGCGTATCGACGCCCACATCCATTACGCCGACGACGATCCGGGCTTCCTCGCCCTGCTCGCTAAGCACGACATCAAGCTCCACAACATCTGCGTCGTCCATGCGGAGTTCGACGACTGGCGCACCCAGGCGACGCTCTACCAAGACATGGCGGCGCGCTATCCCCAGCGGTATGCCTGGTGCACCAGCTTCGACCTGCCCGACTTCCGCGACCCAACCTGGACCGACCGCGTCATCGCCCGCCTGGAGGCCGACTTCGCTGCCGGCGCGGTCGCGTGCAAAGTCTGGAAGAACGTCGGCATGGACGCCCGCAAGCCCGACGGCAGCTTCTTGATGGTGGACGACCCGATTTTCGACCCCGTCTTCGAGTACCTCGCCGCCGCCGGCAAGACCCTCCTCACGCACATCGCCGAACCGTTGGCCTGCTGGCAGCCGCTCACGCCCAACACGCCGCACTACGGCTACTACAGTAACAACCCACAGTGGCACATGCATAATCGGCCGGAGTACCCAGCGCATGGCGCACTCATCGCGGCCCGGGACCACATGACCGCCAAGCATCCCCGCCTGCGCATCGTCGGGGCGCACCTGGGCAGCCTGGAATACGACGTGGACGAAGTCGCCGCCCGCCTGGACGCCTACCCCAACTTCGCGGTCGACATGTCCGCCCGCCTGGCCGACCTCGCGGTCCAGCCGTCGCCGAAAGTGCGCGCCTTCTTCCACAAGTACGCCGGACGCATCCTCTTCGGCACCGACGTCGTCATGCGCCGCCGCCCATCCGCCCTGCCCGAGCCGGAGCGCGCCGCAGCCATCCAGCAGCTTGACCAGACCTACGCCACGCATTTCGCCTACTTCGAGCAGTCCGGCGACCTCACCGTGCGCGGTTTCCCGACCACCGGCTTGGCCCTGCCCGCGGCGGTGCTGGACCAGTTCTACCGCGACAACGCTCTGCGCTGGTATCCGGGCATCTAGCCTACGCGTCCAGACCCGCCCACAGCGTGTGCAGCGCCAAGAGCAGATACTCCGGGCGGATAGCGCCGAATCTCGCCAACTGATCGGCCGCCTCGTCCAGCACGGCCTGCGCCGTGGCTTTGTGCCAGGTCGCAGGCCGTTGCCGCAGCCATGCCGCCAACGCGTCCGTACCGGCCTCCAGCTGATCCCGCGCCAGCAGATCCTCCGCCTGGCGCAGACCTGCCAGGTCCGCCATTTCTGCGCGATGGCTGCGTTCAAGATGCCGGCGCAGGTCGTTCACCGACTGGGCCGCGGTCGTGCCGGGCTGGCTGCGCAATCCGCGCGCCAGTTGGATAAAGTGCCGCTCATCGCCCACGATGCGCGCCACCGCCAGCGCCAGTTCCAGCCGCATCGCCTCGTCGTCGCTTGCCCGCAGCCGTTCCAACAGCGCCGGCGTCGCCGCGCTAACACGGAGTTTCCCCAGCGCCGAACCATAGGCCAATACCAGCCCCTCGTCCTCCTCAGCGTGCAGCCGCGCCAGCAGTTCGTCCGCCGCCGCAAGATCACCCAGCGTTGCCAGCGCCCGCGCGCAGTGCCCCTGCACCGAGCGGTAACGCGCCCCCAGTCCGGCGCGCAGCGGCTCGACCGCGGCCCGGTCGCCGATGCGACCCAGCGCCCACGCCGCCACCACGCTCAACGCCGGCGACTTCCCGCCCAGCACCGCCACCAGCGCCGCGGTCAAGCGCGGGTCGGACGGCATCCGGGCGATTGCCAGCACCGCCTCAAAGCGCACGTTAAAGCGTGGATCGGCCAGCGCGTCCAGTAGTTCATCGACCGTCAGACGGCTCCCGCTCGCGCCCAAGCGCTCCGTGACGTGTACGGCGTCCGCTTCGTCTTTAGCCCAATAGAACCGGATCACCGACTCCAGCGCCAACACCGGATTGCCGCGCAGGAATATCCAGGCAAACTGGGTAGTCGTCACGCCCGAGTCGCCCGGCACCGACCGCATCAGCGCCGTCGCGGCCAGCGGCAGCGCCACCGCAACCAGGAAAAGCGGCACATAGGGGTTCAGCGCAACGCCCATGAAGCTGCCCGTCAGTCCCTTGGCTAGGTCCAGCGCGCTCCCGCCAAGAAACTGGCTGATGCCCGTGACCAGGCCGGCCCACGCAAAGTAGACCGCCATGTAGTCCAACTTCTTTTCCACTGGCACAATGCTCACAAAGAGCAGACGCCCCGCGCCGATGCCCCAGCCCAGGTTCGCCGCACCCTGCACAAAGGCCACCGCCAGCGCGGCGGGCAGCGTGGCCGTGACCCCACGCGGCACCAGCCACCACAGGATCGGCATCAGGATCAGCATGAGTCCGCCCGTCTGCATGACCGGCTTGCTGCCATACCGGTCCGCCGCCCACCCCCACAGGTAACCCGACAGCAGCACCCCGCCCAACGCGCCGATCTGGAGCATCACCACATCGCTGGGGCCCAGCCCGCCCTGCTCCTCCATAAACAGGGGCAAGAACGACGCCAACGGAACCGTGCCCAACGTCACTAACGCAATGCCCAGCAGGTATTTTCGGAAACCGCCATCGCGCAAGGCATCTCCAAGCGCCCGCTCGGTGCTGTTCGCTTTGCTCCACGCGCCGCCGGGAATGCGCGTCGACGCCGCGACCGAGATCAGCCCAAACACGACCGCCGCGCCAAACAGCACCGAAAAGCCGTCCAGCCCTTCCACGCGGTTGAGCACGACACCGGCCGCGGCCACCGCCACCATCCCCACCAACGCCGACAGGATGTTGCTCGTCGCCGAATACTTGCCGCGCACGCTGTTCGGCACGAATTCCTGCACCCACGGGAAGTAAGCCGTCTCCTCCATCGTGCGGACCACTGCAAACGACCCCGTCACAACCGCCGCATACCAGAACGC
>CAYJQA010000003.1:0-31676 GCA_964372065.1 uncultured Litorilinea sp. | reverse complement strand
CCGCCCCGGCGGCGGGGGGGGGCGCGCCGCCCCCGGGGATTGTGGATTCCCGGCCTGCTTGACGCCACATGGCCCAGGTTGTACACTGGGGCCAGCCATCCCGCGTAAACGTTGCCGGCTGCACCGGCACATTCATCGGGCCGCCTCACACCGTCGTGCGGCGTTCCTGGGCCGCGGGGCCAACGTCCCGCAGGGGACACTAGGAAGCCTTCATCATGTTATCGAAGATCGGTCGCCAGATTACGGCCGGCCCGGTTGAGCGCATCGTCCGCTGGCTCCAGACGCTGGGCGTGACCCCCAACGGTCTCACCTATACCGGGTTCGCCCTGACCATCCTCACCGCGCTGCTGCTGGCGGGCGGACTTTTCCGTTGGGGCGCGCTCCTGCTGGCGGTGGCCGCGGCCTTCGACATGCTGGATGGCTCGCTGGCGCGGCTGACCGCGCAGAGCAGTGTCTTCGGCGCGTTCATCGACAGCACCCTCGACCGGTATTCCGAGAGTGTCACGCTGCTTGCCCTGGCCTACCACTACTCACAGACGCCGGCTACACGAACCGAGCTGGTACTGGTCTTTGTCATCCTCGTCGGCTCGCTCATGGTGAGCTATACGCGCGCCCGCGCCGAGGGACTGAGCTTGAAGGTCAGCGGCGGTATGCTCCAGCGCCCAGAACGGATCATCCTGCTCATTCTGGGCCTGCTCACCGGCTGGATGCAGCCGATTCTCTGGATAATGGCGATCCTCACTAATGTATCCGCAATTCAACGAATCTATGAAGTCTATTGGCGCACCACACAACTCGAACCCAAAGCGGCAAGCACGCCGCCGCTGCCGCCCAGCGATAACCGTCCGGCCTAGTCCGGGCCTCCGCCGCGCGGTCACTGTTGCCGGGGCGGCGTTGCTTATCACTCTCACGGCCATCACGTTTCGGCGCGAATCCGACTTCGCGACGAACGCGATTTGGCCGTATTTTTTTGCCATCCTCGGCGTCATCATCAACAGAAGGCCTTCAACGATTATCAGTAGGGACAACGAGCCGAACTTGAGGGAATCCAGCGAAGAGGAGCTGCTCGCCCGGGCCGTTGATTTTGACGAGAGTGCGCTAAGCGAACTCTATGACCGGTACGAGCTGAAGATCTATAGCTACATCTATCGGCGAACCAGCGACCAGACTCTTGCCGAGGACTTAACGGCGCAAGTGTTCCTGAAGATGCTCGAAGCCATCCAGAGCGACCGGACGTGGCACAGTTCCTTCTCTGGCTGGCTCTATCGTATCGCGCATAATTTGGTGATCGACCATTATCGGGCGCGCGACCGGCAAAAGGTTGTCTCGATTGACGACGTGCCACACATGCCCGATTTGGGGGTCAACCCCCTTAAGGCCGCGGAACTGGCGCTCGACAGCGAGGCCCTGCGCGGGGCCATCCGGCGCTTGACCGATGAACAGGCAATCGTCATCAGCCTGCGCTTCTTTGAAGGCTACAGCTTCGCCGAGATCGCCGACATGATGGAGAAGACCGAAGGCGCAGTCAAAGCGCTGCAACATCGAGCCGTCGCTACCCTGCGCCAGCTCTTAGTCCTAGAGCAGTAATTCGCACAAGTGTGTGCGCCGAGGATATAGACGAGATTTCAGTTGAGTGAATCGTCACCGGCACCGGCTGCGAGAACTCGCCAGACTCAACGGGAAAGCTTGAGAGTGGTTCAATGAACGGAAAAAACAGAGCATCTCTTTCTAGCCCAGAAGACCGTTTTGCCGAGGCCGTGACGCGACTGGAGGCCGGCGAGTCCATTCCGGCGATCCTCGCATCGTATCCGGCCGCCCAGCGCGACGAACTGGCCGCGATGCTGGCGATTGTCCAGACGGCCCGCGCCACACGGCGCATGCCCGTACCGCGCCCGTCCGCCGCCCGCCGCGCTGCCGCCAAACAGACGTTTATGGCGACTGCCGCCGCACTACGCGCCGAGCAGATGGCCGCGGCCCCCGCTCCGGCTGCAACCCGCCGGCCCACGCCCCTGCGCAGCATCGAGCGCCGGACCGCCCCGCCCCAAAGCCTCACGGAGCGCTTTGCGGCCCGCTGGCAGTCCATCTTCAATGTGCGTACCCTGCGCCTCGCGCCCATCATTGTGACGCTGGCCCTGGTGCTCTTCAGCACCGGGACGCTCGTCACCATGGCCCAAACGGCCGTGCCGGGCGATCTGGCCTATACGCTCAAACAGTGGATTCGCAAACAGGAGCTTGTCTTGGCCCCGGCCAGCCAACGCGATCTGGTGCGCCAGGCTCAGGAGCGTGAGCTTGCCGCCGACGTCGCCAAAGCCGCTACCCGCGCCGACGCCAACAGCGCCGTTATCCAGGCCGAAGATACGCAGCTCTACTACAGCCGCAACGGCCGCATCCTGAAGATCGGCGGCCTGTCGGTCATGGACCGTTACCAGCCCGACGCCAACGTCGAGGTCTTCAAGGAAATGACGATCGAAGGCGACCTCCAGCCCGGCGCCCAGGTCCAGTTGACCTACCAGATCATGCCAGGCCAAAGCGCCACGGTGCAGGGCATCGCGCTCAGCGTGGTCGCCCCGCCCAATCCGGAGTTGCTGGAAGTGGCCGTGCCCGCCGATACCCCCGCCGCCGCGGCGTGTAGCGTGACACAGCCCGAAGGCTGGGCCCCCTACGAAGTGGCCGCCGGTGACAACCTGACCTTCATCGCCAATCGGGGCGGTACCACTGTCGGCAAGATCATGGAAGTCAACTGTCTTGAGTCCGAGGTAATTGTCATCGGCACACGCCTCTACGTGCCCGCCGCTGCCCTCAAAACAGAACAGCCGCTGCCGCAGTGTACCGCCGCCGTTCCTGACGGCTGGGTTCCTTACACCGTGCAGCCGGGTGACAACCTGACCGTCATCGCCGACCGCGCAGGCGTCAGCGTCGCCGAGCTACAGGCCGCCAACTGCCTCGACTCCGAGGTCATTCTCATCGGCGCACAGCTCTATGTGCCGGTCGGCCAATAGGCCAAAACCTCGCCGTTCGTGAACCCGCCGGGGGATGCAGCGTATCGCTGCATCCCCCGGTTTGCTTTTCCCCATGCTTGGGACGCGCTTGCCCCGGACTGATTTGACCGCACGCACGCGCTTCAGTACAATAAGGGAATGTCTGCGCCAGGTGCGGAGGCACAGCGTGTCTGCCCGCAAGGCTCAGGCGCGGCAAGTCGGCAACTGCCGGATGAGGGAAGACTGTGTTTCAGAGCTTGACCGACAAACTCCAAAGCGTCTTTGACGGCCTCGCCCGCCAAGGCAAACTTAGCGAGAACGACGTCAACGTCGCCCTGCGCGAGGTTCGCCTTGCCCTGCTGGAAGCCGACGTCAACTTCAAAGTCGTCAAAGAGTTTGTAGAGCGCGTGCGCGTGCGCGCCGTCGGCAAAGAAGTCATGGACAGCCTGACGCCTGCCCAGCAGGTCGTCAAGATCGTCCACGAAGAGCTGATTGAGCTCCTGGGCAAGCCTGCCCCCCTCAACCTGTCCGGCCAACCGCCGCAGTCCATCATGCTCGTAGGGCTGCAGGGCGCCGGTAAGACGACCATGGCGGCTAAGCTCGCGCTCCGGCTGCGCAAGAGCGGCCAGCGTCCTTTGCTCGTCGCCGCCGACATCTACCGCCCGGCCGCCATTCAGCAGTTGGAGGTCTTGGGTAAGCAAATCGACGTGCCGGTCTACACCGAAGGCACCCAGGTCCCGGCCGCGACCATCGCCAAGAACGCGCTGCGCCACGCCCGTGAAAAGGCGTATACGACGGTCATCATGGACACCGCCGGCCGCCTGCAAATTGACGACCAGATGATGCAGGAATTGGAACAGGTGCGCATGGTCGCGCGGCCGTCCGACATCCTGCTTGTGGTGGACTCCATGACCGGCCAGGAAGCTGTCAACGTCGCCGAGGGCTTCAACCGCCGCGTCGCCCTGACCGGTCTCATCATGACCAAGATCGACGGTGACGCGCGTGGCGGCGCGGCCCTGAGCGTGCGCCAAGTGACCGGCGTGCCCATCAAGTTCCTGGGTACGGGTGAAAAGCTCGTCGACCTGGAGCCGTTCCAGCCGGACCGCCTGGCGAGTCGCATCTTGGGCATGGGCGACGTCCTGACGCTCATCGAACGCGCCCAGGAGAACATCACCGAAGAGAGCGCCGCCGACATGGAGCGCAAGCTCCAGGAAGGCCAGTTCGACTTCGACGACTTCCTGGACCAACTGCGCCAACTGAAGAAGCTTGGCTCCATCACCGACATTTTGGGGCTGATTCCCGGCGTCGGCCGCCTCGCTAAGGAAATCGACGGCCAGATGGCCGAAAAGAACCTCAAGCGGACCGAAGCCATCATCAGCAGCATGACCATGCAGGAACGGCGCAACCCGAGCGTGCTGGACGCCAGCCGCCGCCGCCGCATCGCCACCGGCAGCGGCACCAGCGTGCAGGACGTCAACATGCTGGTCAAGCAGTTCCGTGACATGCAAAAGCTGATGAAGCAAATGGGCATCATGGGCGGCGGGCGCAAAAAGGGCAAGGGCCGCCCCGGTCGCGGCGGCATGCCCCGCGGGTTGATGGATATGTTCGGCGGGATGAATTAGCCGCGGTCCATCCACGCCGTAGACTTCGCCCACCGTCGTGTAGTAATACGATATTCTATAGCGATAGCTCTTGACTTAGAAGTTGAGAAGGAGAACAAACCAACGTGGTTCGTATTCGTCTGCGCCGCATGGGCGCCAAGAAGAAGCCCTTTTACCGCATCGTCGTCGCCCACAAGGATTCCCCGCGCGACGGGCGCTTTATTGAAGTGATCGGGACCTATAACCCGCGCACCGAGCCGGAAACCGTCGAGGTGAAAGCCGACCGCCTCGCCCACTGGCTGGCCCAAGGCGCGCAGCCCAGCGAGTCGGTGGCGATGATGCTGCGCAAGCTCAAACTCATCGATGCCAACGGCAAGTCCGTCCCGGTCGCGACGAGCACCGGCGCGGCCTAAGGTAACATGGAAGACCTGATCCGCTATCTGGCCGAATCGCTAGTCGAAGAGCCGGACAAAGTCAACGTCTACCGCAAAGAAACGCGACGCACAACCATTCTCAAGCTGCGCGTGGCCCCCGGCGACACGGGCCGCGTGATCGGCAAGGGCGGCCGTGTGGCAAACGCCATTCGCGCCGTGGTCAACGTGGCCGCACGCCACCATGACCGGCCCGTCATCGTCGAGATTGACTGAGCGCGGCCGCCTTGTGCGGCCGTTTGGCTCACCTGGTTGGCGGCGACAACGACAGCGGAAGCAGCCCTTCCGCTGTTTGTGTCTGCCTACCGGCCGGAATAGACGTCCATGAATAGTTCATCCGGAGAGCGCAAGCAAGCCCGTGGGCCGCGCTTTGAGACGTATCTGCACCGCAACCGCCGCGTCCGTGTCCCCGCGGGCTATATGGCCGTGGGCCGCATCATCACCGCCCACAACCTGCACGGTGAAGTCAGGGTCGAACTGCACACCGACTTCCCGGCCCGCTTTGCGCCGGGTGTCGTGCTCTATGCCGGCACGGATCTCGTGGAGGTCCGCATCGAGCACGCGCGGCCACATCAAGACCAACTGCTGGTCCGCTTTGCGGGCATCGCCGACCGCACCCAGGCCGAAGAACTGCGCGGCCTGTGGCTCTTCATCCCCGATGCCCACGCCGAAACGCTGGATGAAGACACCTACTTCGTCCATGACATCATCGGGCTATCGGTCCAGACCGCGGAGGGTAATCTCCTCGGCGTGGTGCAAGATGTGCTCACCACCGGGGCCAACGATGTCTATGTGATCGCCACTCCGGACGAACCTGCCCGCGAGATTCTGATCCCCGCCATCGCCGACGTGGTGCAGCGGGTGGACCTGGAACAAGGGATCATCGTGGTCACGCTCCTGCCGGGGCTGATCGACTAGCCCGCGCCCGTAGATTTCGTCATAGTTGACAACTCGCGCGCCCTACAGTATCCTCACCCCCAACCGGACAACCTTCGCCTGGTCATCATGCCTTGGCCCCATTTAGGCTGCCACCCGTGGACGAGAAGGCTTACTGGATAGCACTCAATCGCGTGGCGGGCATTGGCGCTGTCCGCATGGCCGCCTTGCTGGCAGTGTGCGGCTCGGCGGAAGCCGCGTGGCGCGGCTCCATCCAAGCATTGAAGGCCGCCGGGCTGGATCGCCGCAGCTTGGAAAACCTACTCACTGCCCGCCGCGAGTTGGATGTCGCCGCCGAGTGGGAGCGCATCCAGCAAGCGGGGGTCCAGGTGATCACCTTGCTGGACGATGACTACCCGGCCAACCTGGCCACCGTGGACGCCCCACCGCCGCTGCTCTATGTGCGCGGCACGCTGCACCCCAACGATACCTGGGCCGTGGCGGTCGTCGGCACGCGCCGCGCCACCCCCTACGGGCGCGAAGTCGCCCACTTCCTTGGTCGCGACCTGGCTGCCGCCGGCGTCACCGTCGTCAGCGGACTGGCCCTGGGCATCGACACCATCGCCCACAGGTCGGCGCTCGATGCCGGCGGACGGACCATCGCAGTCTTGGGCAGCGGCGTCGACCAGATCTACCCATTCGACAACCGCGGTCTTGCCCAGTCCATTATCGGCTCCGGCGCGCTGGTCAGCGAGTACCCGTTTGGCACACGGCCCGACGCGGGCAACTTCCCGCCCCGCAACCGCATCATCAGCGGTTTGAGCAAGGGCGTCGTCATTGTCGAGGCCGGCGAGCGCAGCGGCGCGCTCATCACGGCCCGCTTCGCCGGCGAACAGGGCCGCGATGTGTTCGCCGTGCCGGGCAGTATCCTGCATCCCGGCAGCGCCGGGTGCAACGCCTTAATCCAGCAGGGCGCAACCGCGTTACTCACCGTCAACGATGTGCTGGACCAACTCAACCTAACCCATGTGGTCGCCCAGAAGGCCGCCCATGCCGCCATCGAAGCCAACCACGACGAAACCAAGCTGCTCGGCTTTCTGAGTCGCGAACCGTGCCATGTAGATGACCTTGTGCGCGCCAGCGCCATGCACGCGCCCCAGGTCGCCGCTCTACTCACGGTCATGGAACTCAAAGGCCTGGTCCGCCAGGTCGGGAGCATGAGCTATGTTCGCAACTAACCAACCCCTTGCGCGCCGATGCGCCAATTCGAGGCGGTAGGCCCATGTATGCAGCGATTTTGGCCGGCGGCGTCGGCACCCGCCTGTGGCCGCGCAGCCGCCGCACCCAGCCCAAGCAGTTCAGCGACATCACCGGCAGCGGGCGCACCATGATCCAGGCAACCGTGGACCGGCTGGACGGGCTGGTCGCCCCCACGGACACTTATGTCGTGACCGGCGCGCAATACGCCGCATTGGCCCAAGACCAACTCCCCGCCGTGCCCGCGGGCCAAATCATCCTGGAACCGAACGGGCGCAACACCGCCCCTGCCATCGGGCTGGCCTGTGTCCACATCCGCCGCCGCGACCAGCAGGGCATCGTCGCCATCCTGCATTCGGACCACGCCATGCTCGACCCGGCCGCGTTCCGCCAGGCGCTGCGCCGCGCCAAGACCGCCGCGGCCGCCGGGGGCATCGCCACGTTGGGCATCCAGCCCACCCACCCGCACACCGGCTACGGCTACATCAAGCGCGGCGCTCAGATGGACGGTCTCCCGCCCGGTGAGCCGCCGGTCTTTGCCGTCGAGCGGTTCCTGGAGAAACCGGACCTACCCACAGCCGAAGCCTTTGTCGCCGATGGCGGCTACTACTGGAACGGCGGCATCTTTGTCTGCCGCGTCGACGTCATGCTCGCCGAAATCGCCCGCCAGTTGCCCGATCTCAGCGCCGCGCTCGACGAAATCGACGCCGCATTGGGTGGCCCGCCCGACCAAGCCCAGGCCACTCTCGAGGCCGTGTGGCCCACCATCCCCAACATCAGCATCGACCACGGCATCATGGAAGGGGCCGCGGCCGTGGCAACCGTGCCGCTCCACGCCGGCTGGAACGACGTCGGCAGTTGGGACGCCCTGGATGCCATCTTGCCCGCCGATGGCGAGGCTAACCGCGTCGCGCACGGCGATGTCCTCAGCCTGGACAGCCACGGCAACACGATCTACGCCGGCCAGCGGCTGATAGCCCTGATCGGCGCAGAGAACTTGGTCGTGGTCGATACCGGTGATACACTGCTAATCGGCCATAAGAATCGGATGCAGAGCGTCAAGGACGTTGTCGAACGACTGCGCGCCCAAGGTCGTTCCGATTTGCTCTAATCATCCGTGACCGGGCGCAAGAGGAGACCTGGATGCCGCCCATAGAACCAATTCGCGCATCAAAGCGGCCTGTCGCGACTCTGCGCGGCTATCTCGACCAGATCACGCCCGTCAGCTTGGTGATCCTGGGGATCGGCGCCGTCCTTGGCTTAATCGTTGGCCTCATTCTCGGCTGGGGGCTGTTCCCCGTCCAGTGGACCAACGCGTGGCCGGGTGACCTCAGCTCCGAAGCACGCGCCCAGTACCTCGCCGCCGTGGCCGATGCCTATGTCTACTACGGCGATGAGCAGGCCGCCGAGATCGCCCGCAATCGCCTCTTTGACCTCAACGACAATCTGGCCGAGGAGATCGCGTCCGCACAGCGGTTCTTCGCCGAGAATCGCCAGCGCAACTCCAACGTGTACATCAGCAACCTGGGCCAGCTTGCCCAGAGCCTCGGTGTGGAATCGCCCGACATTCTCGCCGCCGCGCCCGCGGACGCGACCGAGCTTGCCGCCGAAACGGACGTGGCCCCGGCCCCATCGGTCGGCGACAGTGTGCGCACGTGGGTCAACTGGCTGCTCACCCTGCTCGCCGCGGTGGTCTTGGTCGGCGGCGGCATCTATATCGTGGGCCTGCTAAACCGGCGGCGCTTGGCGGCGGCGGGCGTCGACAGCTTGGACGATGAACCCGAAGGGTTTGACGACGAGGATGACGGCCAGTTCCGCTTCCGGCGGCCCGCGCCGGCTCCGGCCAACCGGGCGAACCCCCTGGTGCGCGCCGCACGCGGCGGCCCGCACGCCGTGCCGCGCCCCGGCGAGGCGGCGGCCACGTCCGGTTTCGACCGTCTGCGCACGGACGACTACGGCTTTGAGGAAGAACTGGACGACGACGATCTCTTTGCGGACGGCGCGGCGCTAGATGCCCTGGATGCGCCCAGGCCCGACGATCATTTCGACGACTCGCCGTATGATGACCTACTGGACGACGAAGCGCCCTTCATGGAGCAAGCCACATCTGCCGAGCCGGCCGTGCTGGACGAGCCCGAGCCGGAAGACGCCGCCGCGGACGTTGACTTCGACACGCCGGTGGCCGCCGCCGCCGAACTCGACGACCTGGACGATCTCGTCGAGCCAGCCGGGGATGTCGAGGCCCTGGCGGCGCTCGCCGAGGAAGTAGTCGACGCGCCTGCGCCGCCCGCCGCCTTGACCACGCCGCCGCGCCGCGCCGCCGCGGCCGACCAGCGCACCATCGGCGTCTTCACCGTACACTATCAGGCCGGCATTCCCGACTATGACCAGTCCTATAGCATCATGGACCCGGAAGACGGTCGCTATATCGGCGAATGCGGCATGGGTGTCAACATGAAGAACGGCATCCTCCAGACCAGTCCCGACAGCGTGATTGCCCTGGATGTTTGGCTGGTGGATAAGAAGCAGGAGAAGTCCTACTCGAGCCAGAACCGCGTGTTGTTCAGCGAATACGTGATCGACCACAAGCTGGACTCGGCCTTCACGCGCGAACGCCCCAACGACCCCGCGCCCATCGTGCCGCAGCCGGGCACGACGTTCCAACTCAAAGGCCCTAGCCTAACGTTGGACTGCAAGGTGCTCGAAGCCGTCTACAGCAAAGGCGGCCAAGCCTCCGGCATCTTCCAGAGCGTGCAAGTGGAAATGACGGTGCGCAGCCGCGAGTAGTCCCGCTGTCACCCTGCCGGGCAGCCAAACCGCCGGCTGCCTGGCAGGTTCTCTCGGCTAGGCCCGTTCCTCCGGGTCGTAGAGCCGCTTATGCTCCTGCACGGCAAACCGGTCGGTCATCCCCGCCACATAATCACAGATCACTCGTTCCAGCCCGCCAACCTCATCGGCCTTGGAAAGCGTCTCCGGCGGCAGTTGTAGCGGCTGCTGCAAGTACGAGGAAAACAACTCGCGCAGCAGGCGTTCCGCCTTGGTCGCCATCCGCACGACGCGAAAGTGACGATAGAAGTTGTCGAACAGATACCGCTTCATCTCGCGGTTTAGTTCTTGCATCTCAGGCGAATAGTTGGCGACATTGTGCGGGAGACGGCGCAGGTCCGCCAGCGACGCTATCCCCGCCGCGCGCAGATTCTCCGCCGTCGCCCAGATCGTGTCGCTCACTTCGGTCCCCACCAAGCGCCGGATGAACCGGTGCCGCATCATGGACTTGGTTAGGTCAATGTCCGGCCCTGCGCCCAGGCTCTCGATCACGCGCCGCGCAATCGCCAGTTCGCGCACCGCGTCCGGCTCCAAGATGCCGCTCCGCAGACCATCGTCGAGGTCGCTGGTGTTATAGGCGATCTCATCCGCCAGGTTGGCAAGCTGGCACTCCAGCGTCCCGCGTTCGTCCGGCGCATAGTCGCGCGCGTCCACGATGTCATAGTCCGTGTCATGCTTGACGACCCCCTCGCGCACCTCATAGGTCAAGTTCAGACCGGGGTGGTCGGGATACCGCCGCTCCAACTCGGTAATCATGCGATAGGTCTGCTTCTGATGGTCATAGCCGCCGTGACCGCGCATCAGGTCGTTGAGCGTCGCCTCGCCCACGTGCCCGAACGGCGGATGCCCCAAGTCATGCGCCAGGCAGATCGCCTCGGTCAAGTCCTCGTTACAGTCCAGGCTGCGCGCCAACGTGCGCCCGATCTGCGCCACTTCGACGCTGTGCGTCAGCCGGTTGCGATAGTGGTCGCCCTCCGAATAGACGAACACCTGCGTCTTATACTCCAGCCGCCGGAAGGCCGTCGTGTGGATGATCCGGTCGCGATCCCGTTGATAGGCGGTGCGGTAGGCGTGCTCGTCTTCCGGGTAGGCGCGCCCACGGCTCCGGCTGCTCAACATGGCATAGGGCGCCAACAGTTGCTCTTCCCGCTGCTCCAAATCAATCCGTGTCAGCATCCTTGCACCTCCTTTAGGCGCCCTTGTTGCCCGGCATGCGATGACCGTAGCGCTCGCCGCCGTCCACCGTAACCACATCCGCCGTCACATAATCCGCCTCAATCAAGTAACGCACCGCCTTCGCCACATCTTCAGGGCTGCCCCAGCGGCCCAGGATCGTGCCCTGCGCCGCCGCCTGAATGGAGCGCGCCGACTGGCCCGGTGACGGGAGAACATGCCCCGGCGCGACCGCATTGACGCGCACGGTCGGGCCGAGTTCCATCGCCAACTGGCGCGTCAACGCCAGCAGCGCCGCTTTGCTCACGACGTGCGCCGTGAACTTGGGCCAAGCCTCCCACGCGGACAGATCGACGATGTTCACAATCGCCCCTCCGCCGCGGCCCATCATGCCCGCCGCCAAGCGGTTGCACACATAGAAAGGCCCGTCAATCGAAACGCCCGTCACGCGCGCCCACGTGCTCAGATCATCGGTGGGGAACGGGTGCGTCTCGAAGAGGCTCGCGCCGTTGACGATGATGTCCACCCCGCCAAAGCGCTGCTCGATGGCGGCGGCCATCGCCTCCACCTGGGCCGGATCGGCCACGTCGGCCTGCACGGCCAGCGCCTCCACGCCCACGGCTTCTGCCTCGGCCACCGTCCGGCGCGCGGCGGCGGCCGCACGGAAGTAGTTGACTACCACATGGGCGCCTTGCGTAGCCAGCATGAGCGTGATGGCGCGCCCCACGCGGTGCGCCCCGCCCGTTACCAGCGCGACCTTACCCCGCATCTCCATCCGCCGATTCCCTTACAGGCCCACTCAGGCAGCGCGGCCACCACAATATACCAAAACAAATAGAGACGTAGACCGCGCGGCTACGTCCCTATCCGATCTTCAACTCAGGTCTTGCGCAGACGCAGCGGCCTATTTCTTGCCGGTGTCCAGCGTCCGGGCGATGATCTCGTCCTGGATTCTGCGATTGCGATCGCCGCGGTTGCGCTTGCCTTGCTTCTTCTTGGTGATGCGCAGTTCAATGCCCTCGGCTTCCATGGCCCGCTTGAACGCCAGTTCCATGGGCGAAAGCACTTCGGTATCTTCGAAGATATCGACGCCTTCTTGTTCGGGCTGCGGGTCGGGCGCAGCGGGTTCCGGCTCCGGCTCCGTCATATGCGGCGCCGCGGCTTCCGGTTCCGGGCGCAGCCCCTTCAGGCTCAGGTCAACGCGTCCGCGCCGGCGGCTCAACTCGATGATGCGCGCTTCGATGGCTTCGCCTACCTGCACCACATCCTCAGGCTTGGCCACGAAGCCCTCGGCCATCTCGCGTACGTGCAGCAGCGCATCGCGGCCGATCCCAATATCGACGAACGCGCCATAGGGCAGGATGCGTGTCACCGTGCCGTGGACGATCTCATCCTTCTCCAGGTCGCGGATAGTCTTGGTTTCCGGGTCGATCAGGGTCAGGCTGATGCGATTGCGGTCGCGATCCAGCTTCTTGATCCACGCCGTGACTTCCTGGCCTTCGCTGAGGACATCCGTCACCTTGCCAACGCGACGCACCGACAACTCGGAAATGTGGATCAGCCCATCACGACCTACCCCGATGTCGATAAACGCGCCAAATTCGGCGATGCGCTTGACCGTTCCGTGCACCTCTTGACCGACGCTGAGTACACGGACTTGGCGCTTGCCGGCATCGCCTTCAGCCGAACTCGTTTCCGCCCGCGCGGCAACTGTCGGTTCGTCGGCCACGTCAGCCTCTGCCACAGGCGCAGCGACTGCCTGCGTCTCCGGCGCACTCGCTTCAGGCACGGCAACCGGCGCAGCTTCCTCGGCGGCAACGGGCGTGACCGGCTCGACCGGCGCGTATTCCTCACCGCCCGCGGAACTTGCAGCTTCCTGCATCTCCGGCTCACTCGCTTCAGGCACGGCAACCGGCGCAGCTTCCTCGGCAGCAACGGGTGTGACCGGCTCGACCGGCGCGTATTCCTCACCGCCCGCGGCACCGGCCGCTTCCTGCGCTGTTACCATATCTACTGGGTCACTCATGGATCTGTCCTCCCGAAAACTGCCGCACTGTGGACCAAGTGCGACTCCCCCACAGAGATAATTACATCAGCATTTCAACATTATACCTGGCGCTTCGGGAGATAGCCAAAGATACAGGACGCTCGTGAACAATGTAACAGACCCAACCGCCCAAGACGCGATCCCGCCAGGCTTGCCCGATGCCTGTCCGCGACCTATAATCCACCTAGTATGTGCGATTATTGAACGTTTTTCATGGAACTGAGGTCGTTGTGGATACACTACTACAATCAGCGCGTGACGAACTCGTCGCACGCCTGCGCGAAGCCAGCGATTTGCGCATGGCTATGGCAGTGCTCAATTGGGATCAGACCACCTACATGCCCCCCGGCGGCGCGACGGCCCGCGGTCGTCAGATCGCCCTGCTGGAACGTCTTGCCCACGAGCGCGCCACGGACCCTGCCCTCGGCAAGCTGCTGGACCGGCTCCAGCCCTACGCTGAATCCCTGCCCTATGACAGCGACGACGCCGCGTTGATCCGGGTCGCCCGCCGCGATTTCACCCGCGCCACGCGCCTGCCCACTAGCTTTGTCGCCGAAACAGCCGAGCATTGGGCGAACACCTACCAAGCGTGGACCATCGCGCGCCCTGCCGACGACTTCGCTGCCGTCCGGCCACTGTTGGAAAAGACGCTCGATCTGAGCCGGCGCTATGCCGAATACTTCCCCGGTTATGTCAACGTCGCCGACCCGCTCATCGACCGCGCCGACGAAGGCATGACTGTGGCGACCATCCGGCCGCTCTTTGCCGAGCTGCGCGATTTCCTCACGCCGCTGATTCGCCGCATCGGCCAGTGCCCGCCGATTGACGCCGCGTTTCTCTTCCGCCACTACCCGGCAGAGCAGCAGCGCGCGGTCGGCGAGACGATCATCCGCGACTACGGCTATGACTTCACGCGCGGCCGCCAAGACACGACCCATCACCCCTACATGACCCGCTTCTCCTGGGGTGACATCCGCATCACCACGCGCTTCCTGGAAGACTATCTGCCGAGCGGCCTCTTCTCCACGCTCCACGAGTCCGGCCATGCCATGTATGAGATGGGGACGGAGCAGGCTCACGACGGCACGCCCTTGGGCGACGGCGCGTCGGCCGGCGTCCACGAAAGCCAGTCGCGCCTGTGGGAAAACGTCGTCGGGCGCAGCTTGGGCCTGTGGCAACACTATTACCCAATGCTGCAAGCGACCTTCCCCACCCAGTTGGGCGACGTCGGGCTGGAAGGCTTCTACCGCGCCATCAACCGGGTTGAGTCGTCGCTGATCCGCGTCGAAGCCGACGAACTGACCTACAATCTTCACGTCATCATCCGCTTCGAGCTGGAAAACGAATTGCTCGAAGGTAAGCTGGCGGTCGCCGACCTGCCCGAAGCCTGGCGCGCCCGCTACTATTAGTATCTTGGCGTGGCCTCTGAAGATGACCGCGACGGCGTGCTGCAAGATGTGCATTGGTACAGCGGCCCGATCGGCGGCGTCTTCCAGGGCTATACGCTGGGCAACATCATTGCCGGTGCGTTCCATGCCGCGGCGCTGCGGGCAGAGCCGTCCATCCCCGACGAAATCAGCCAGGGTCGTTTCGGCCTGCTCCACGGCTGGTTGGCCCAGAACATCTACCGACACGGGCACAAGTTCACCCCGGACGAGTTGATCCGCCGCGTCACCGGCGGGCCGTTGACGCTGGAGCCGTACAAGGCCTACCTGCGCGCAAAATACAGTGCGATCTACGGACTCTAGACCATCGCCCAACACTAACAGCGCCCCCGTCCGCGATGGACGGGGGCGCTGCGTTTGGCGGGCGGAACCCGTGTGCGTCTTTACAGATTGAAGCGGATGTTCAGGATGTCGCCGTCCAGCACGACGTACTCTTTGCCCTCCAGCCGCAGTTTGCCGTGCTTGCGCGCCTCGGCCATACTGCCCAGGGCCATGAGGTCAGTATAGGCGATCGTCTCGGCGCGAATAAAGCCCTTTTGCAGGTCGGAGTGGATCACGCCCGCCGCTTCGGGCGCCAGCGTGCCGATGTTCACCGTCCACGCGCGCACCTCATCTTCGCCCACCGTGAAGAAGCTCTCCAGCCCCAGCATGGTATAGCAGAGGCGGATCGCCCGGTTCAGCCCCGGCTCCGCGATGCCGAAATCGGCCAGGAACTCCCGCGCGTCGTCGGGGGACATCTGGGCGATCTCGGCCTCCAGCTTGCCGCACAAGAAAAGCGTGCGCGCGTCCACCAGGTGTCGCACGTCATCCTCGTTGTCCTCGTCGCCCGCGTTGATCACGCGCAGCAGTGGCTTGAGCGACAGCAGCCCGAAGCCGCCCAGCATCTTGCGCTCTTCATCGGCCAACTCCACCGTCCGCAGCGGCTGCTCCAGCTCCAGCGCGGCCCACAACTTCTGCAGCAGCTCTTCCTCCAACGCCATGCGCTTGCGCTCATCCGTCGTCCCGCGCAGCTTGGCCCCCTTGAGTCGCTCCAGCCGCCGGTCCACCGTCGTCATGTCGTTGAGGATCAACTCACTTTCCATCACCATCAGGTCGCGGTCCGGGTCAATGGAGTCGTCCGGATGGGGCACGCCTTCATCCTGGAATGAGCGCACGACCAGCATCAGCGCGTCGTTGGCCGCCATCGCGTTCAGCAGCGGCCCGCTGATCCCCGACTTGGCCGACCCTTTGCCCAGACCCGCAATGTCGTTATACGTCACCTGGGCATAGATGGTGCGCTTGGGGTTGAACATGGCCGATAGCTTGTCCACCCGTTCATCGGGGACATCCACCACCGCGGTATGCACCTCTACCTGCCCGCTGGAGAAGGCCGCCGTCGCCGTGTGACTGCGCGTCAGCGCGTTAAAGATCGTCGTCTTGCCGCTGTTGGGCAGACCGATAATGCCGATTTCCATAGTGTTCCGCTTTCTACTGGAAGCTTGCGGTGATTATGCCTCGCGCGTGCCGCGGAGACCGTCAAAGGCCAGGGCGACTGCGCCCAACAGCCCCACGTCATCGCCCAACGCGGCACTGACAATACTGAGGCCCTGCCAATACTCTGGAGATTGGGCGCGGGCGCGGATCGTCGCCCACACCACATCTTCCAGGAGGTCGCGCGCGTGCATCCAGACGCCGCCGCCGATCACGATGCGCTCCGGGTTGAACGTGTGTAACATGTTGGTGATGCCCACGCCCAGATAGTAACCGGTCTTGCGCCACTGCTCCTGGGCGAACCGATCGCCGGCGTGCGCGGCGGCATTCAGCGTGGCCGGCGTCACCCCGGCGAAGTCGTCTGCCGCGTACTCGGACAAGCAACTCTCCGCGCCAGCCCGCAATAAGGCGCGGGCGCGCCGTGCGAGGTTCGGCCCCGACGTCAGTTTCTCCAGCGTGCCAACCAGGTTGTCGCCGTCCTGCACGGCTTCGGCGTCAATGGTAATGTGGCCGATCTCGGCCGCCAGCCCCCGTAGACCCAACAACATGCGATTGTCGATGATGACGCCGGTCCCGATCCCCGTGCTCATCGTGATGTAGATCAGGTGGCTCACGCCCTGCCCCGCGCCATAGCGGTGCTCGGCCAGCCCGGCCAGATTGGCGTCATTCCCCACATAAACCGGCACATGAAACGCGCCGCCCAGCAAGTCGCGCAGGTTGACATTGCGCCAGCCCGGCAGATTCGGCCCCATCAAGATCACGCCCGCGTAGGGATCAACCGGCCCCGGCGCGCCCACGCCAATCGCGGCGACCTGCCCATCACCGGGCATGACGGCGCGAATCGCCTCACTGACGCGCGCCAGCGCCGCCGCCGGCCCTTCATGCGCCAGCGTCAACAACGTTTCTCGCGCCATGATTTGCCCGGCCTCGTCGGCGAGCACCGTGCGAATCTGTGTTCCGCCTATGTCGAGACCAATAGCCAGATTGCTCATATGCTGTAGCATCCCATGGATTGGAGCGATGGATATAAGCGTATTTTACCATGCCGCCCGGCCTGGCGGCGAACGCGCGATACTCGCCCTGGCGCAGTCCGGCCGCAACCTACCCACCGCCGTTTGCGGCGGCGCAACGCGCCGAAATTGCTGCTTGACAACCGCCGCGGCCTGTGATAGCCTAGCCGAGTGGGCTTGAACGCCCAACCCAGCAGCGTGTTCAGTAATCATTTGGTCAAAGTACTACTGCCGGCAGTACCGTTCGCACGACGCACATCAGCGTGGGTCGTTGGGAAAGGAAAGGGGACGCACCTAATGATGCACATCGTCGATTTCACCGTGATTCGCCCTAAGGGCAACGTGGGAATCGCTTTCGATGGGAGAGGTGCGCCTGTCACCCGGTAAGGGTAGCGTTCGCCGCCAGCGAACCGCAGCGCACCGCCTCTGGTGCCTGCGGTTTTTATTTTGGCACGGATCGGCCTTCCGCCGCCGCTGCCGAAAGACAAAGACGTAGGCCTAGGGGTACGCGCACCCGCCTACGTCTTTTCATTTGTGGAAACGCCCACCAGTCCGCCCGGCGGCGGTGGATGACGGCAACAGGCTTCGTCCGCACACAAGCATGTTTAAGGACTCCTAGCCATGGCCCTGAAAGCACTACCGGACCAACTGACCCCCGACTTCAAGCCAATCACCGTCGGCGGTCGCCTGCGCGGGATCTGGCGGCTTATGGCCGGCTATCGGCTGCCCTATTTGGCCGCCGGGCTTGCCTTGGGAAGCGGCACCCTCGCACGCACCGTGTCGCTGTTCTTGGTGCAATACTTTGTGGACAGCTATCTGGCGCAGGGCGACCGCGCCTGGCCGCTGTGGACCATCGCCGCCGCCTACATCGCCTTGGCGTTGGGGCAGGGCGGCTTCACCTTTGTCAGCGGCATCTTGGCGGCGCACACCGCCGAAGGCATCGCCCAACGGCTGCGCAACTACCTGCTGGACCACATCCAGCGCTTGCCGTTCACCTATCACGACGAGACACAGACCGGCGAACTGCTCCAACGCGCGACGTCGGACGTGGACGCGCTGCGCCGCTTCTTCGCCAGCCAGGCCGTCGAAAGTAGCCGCATCCTCTTCTTGTTCGTCATCAACTTCACCGCCATCTACCTGCTCCACTGGCAGTTGGCGCTGCTCTCGGTCGTCGTCATCCCGATCATCCTGGCGATCTCGATCTTCTTCTTCCGCCTTGTCTCCGACGCCTACGAGAAGTATCAGGAACAGGAAGCCGTCTTGACGACCCGACTCCAGGAGAACCTGACCGGTGTACGCGTGGTCAAGGCGTTCGCCCGCCAGGACTTTGAGGAACGCAAGTTTGAGGAGGCCAACTTCGGCAAGTACCAGCGCGGTCTGCGTCTGCTCCTCATGCACAGCATGTACTGGCCCGTCTCGGACGTGCTGTGCGGCCTCCAGATGCTGGCCGGCTACGGCGCGGGCGCCTACATGGCGATCACCGGCACGATTACCGTGGGCACGTATCTGGCCTATGCCGGGATGCTCCTCATGGTCATCTGGCCCATGCGTAACTTGGGCCGCCTGGTCGTGGAGATGTCGCGCGGCCTCGTCTCGTTCGAGCGCGTCGGCGAGGTCATCCGCCAGGATCGCGAGCACATGGAAGAGGAAGGCTTCACGCCGCCGGCCCGCGTGCAAGGTGAGTTGGTCTTCGACCGCGTCAGTTTCACCTACCGGCGAACAGCCGGCGCAGCGCCGGTCATCGAGGCGCTGCCCACCAAGGTGAAGGGCGCGACCAACGGTGCGAGCACGAACGGCGCACATCAGAACGGCGTCGCCGCCGCCCCATCGACGGACGGCAGCGACCCGGACGAACGGGCCGAGGTGCTGCACGACATCAGCTTCACCGTCAAACCAGGCCAACGCGTCGCGCTCATGGGCGCGGCCGGTTCCGGCAAGACGTCGCTGGTCAACCTGCTCCCCCGTTTCTACGAGTACACCGGGGGGCGCATTCTGCTGGATGGCGTCGAGCTGAACCGCTACTCGCGCGCCTATCTGCGCAGCCAGATCGGCATCGTCGAGCAGGAGCCGTTCCTGTTCTCGCGTACGGTGCGCGAGAACATCACCTACAGCGTGGGCGACCAGGTCACCCAGGCACAAGTGGAAGCCGCGGCCAAAGCCGCCGCCATCCACGACGTCATCCTCAGCAAGCTGCCGCAGGGCTATGACACGCTGGTGGGTGAACGTGGTACGACCCTGTCCGGCGGTCAAAAGCAGCGCGTCGCCATCGCGCGCACATTGCTCAAGGACCCGCGCATCCTGATCCTGGACGACTCCACCTCGGCAGTTGATACCGAAACCGAGGCGTCCATCCGTGAGGCGCTCGAGCATCTTATGAAGAACCGCACCACCTTCATCATCGCGCACCGCATCCAGAGCGTCATGTCTGCCGACCTGATCTTAGTCCTCAACAAAGGACACATCGTGCAGGCCGGAACCCATGACACGCTGTTGGCCCAGGACGGCATCTACCGCCGCATCTACGCCGCCCAGACGCGTATCGAAAGCGAACTGCAACAGGAGTTGAGCCGTGTCGAATCCGCATGAGTTCGAAGAAGAGGAATTCAGTACCCAGTTCAACGGGCAGACCATCCGCCGCATCTTGGCCCAGACCAAGCCGCACTGGCCGATGGTGGTCGGCTTCTTGACGCTGATCTCCAGCGCCGCGCTGCTGGACTCGATCTTCACCTACTTGAGCAAGCTGCTCATCGACGAAGGCATTGTCGCCCGCGACCTAGATGCCATGCGCCGCATCTTGACGATCTACGGCTCGCTCATTCTGGCGCAGGCCGGCATGGTCTTCGGCTTCATCTACCTGACCGCCAAGCTGGGTGAGTTAATCCGCTACGATCTGCGCAAGGCGCTCTTTGCTCACCTCCAGAGGCTGTCGCTGGCGTACTACAACAAGACGCCCGTCGGCTGGATCATGTCGCGCGTCACGTCGGACACCGATCGCGTCGCCGAGTTGGTCACCTGGGGCATTCTGGACGTGAGTTGGAGCGTGTTCGGCATCCTGGCCTCGGTCTACTTCATGATGATCATCGACTTCAAGCTGGCCCTGATCGTTACCATCGTGATCCCGATCATCGTGGTCGTCGGCATCCAGTTCAAGCAGCGCATCATCCTGGAGTATCGCAAGGTCCGCAAGATCAATTCGAAGATCACCGGTGCGTACAACGAGACTATCACCGGCGTGCGCGTGATCAAGGCGCTCGGCCGCGAACGCGAAAACCTGGAGCAGTTCGGCGGGCTTTCGGGCAGCATGTACCGCGCCGGGTATCGCGCGGCGTGGCTTTCGGCGCTCTTCCTGCCGACCGTCCAGTTGATCAGCGCGTTCGCCGTGGGTGCGGTCTTCTGGTATAGCGGCCGCCAGGCGGAACAGATCAACTTGGGCGTGACCACCCTGAGCATCGGCGGCATCCAGGCGTTCATCACCTATGTCACCTTCATGCTCTGGCCCGTCCAGGAGATGGCCCGCGTCTATGCCGAGATGCAGCAGGCTGTGGCCTCCGCCGAGCGCATGTTCTCGCTCATGGACAGCCGGCCCGACATCGTGGACCGTCCGCAGGCCGTCGATCCCGGCACGCTAGTCGGCGACATCGTCTTCGACCATGTCGACTTCTATTACGAGCCGGAGAGTCCGGTCCTGACGGACTTCAACCTAACCGTCCAGCGCGGCGAGACCATCGCGCTGGTCGGCCCGACCGGGGGCGGCAAGTCCACTATCGTCAACCTCATCTGCCGCTTCTTCGAGCCGAAGGCCGGCACGATCAGCATCAACGGGCTGGACTACACGCACATGACGCAGCACGCCATCCAGTCGCGTATCGGTATGGTGCTCCAGACGCCACATCTGTTCTCCGGCACCATCCGCGAGAACATCCGCTACGGTCGCCTCGCCGCGACCGACGCGGAAATCGAGGCGGCGGCCAAGATGGTCGGCGCGCACGAGTTCATCGTCGCGCTGAAACACGGCTATGACGAGCAGGTCGGCGAAGGCGGCAGCCTGCTGTCGGTGGGGCAGAAGCAGCTCATCAGTTTGGCCCGCGCCGTGCTGGCGGACCCGGATGTCTTCATCATGGACGAAGCGACCAGCTCCGTGGACACGCTCACCGAGACGCTCATCCAGCGCGGCATGGAAACGTTGATGGAGGGCCGCACCAGCTTCATCATCGCGCACCGGCTTTCGACCATCCGCAACGCCGACCGTATCCTCGTCATCGAGAACGGCCGTATCGCCGAGATGGGCAGCCACCGCGAGTTGCTGCGCCAACACGGCCATTACTACCGCCTCTACACGCAGCAGTTCCGCCGCCAGCTCGAGCGCGAGTACGACCCCTTCGCCCCCGGCGAGGAGCCCGCGCCCGTACTGACGGCCGCAGTCTAGACCGGCAGGCAACTGTCACCCACGCCCAACGCGGCGCACACGAGCGTGCCGCGTTGGGCGTTGCTTTGCCACAAATCATCACTTGACAGCGCGCTCATTTGCGGCTATACCCTATCCTTGCATCACACACCTCACCGCAGCCATGCTCGCACCTGCGCACCGTGCGTCCCGTCCCAACCGCGCATTGTGCACGCAGCTTCCTCACCACTCACCTGAGCAGCGGGCGCGCGCCTGCTGCCCCACCAAGAATAAAGGAAACCTTCATGGCGCATACTTCAGCCATGTACAGACTGGTCCGACTCTTGCGCATGGCGCGCCGCCTAAATGACGACGCGATCGCGCCATCACAGCCGCAATCGCCCCCGGCGCGCCGCGTGTCGCGCCGCCGCGTGCTCCAATCGGCGCTGGCAGGCGGAGCCGCGCTGGCACTGGGTGAGCAGACCGCGCGGGCTGCGGTCCCCACTGCGGCGCAAGCGCAGGGCGATGTTCAGCCCGTGATCGCCGTCATCGGCGGCGGTCTGGCCGGCCTGAATGCCGCCTACAACCTGCAGAAGCAGGGTTTCACCCCGACTGTCTATGAAGCGCGGTCACGTTTGGGGGGGCGGGTCCACTCGATCACCGGGGTGATCGGTCCGGACCTTGTCATCGAAATGGGTGCGGCGTTTATCAATAGTGACCACGCTGACATGCTGATGCTCGCCGAGGAGTTCGGCCTGGAGCTGTTCGACCGCGACGCCTACGCCGGAACGGTCGATGCACCCGTCGTCGCGTACTTTGGCGACGGCGTCCCCCGCACGGACGCCGAGTTGGCGGTCGCACTCCAGCCGCTGGCCGCGCAGATCGCCGACGACTCAGCCGCGCTCGACGAAGATTGGGATAGCTATGCTCCCGAAATCGACGCGCTGTCCGTCGCCGACTACCTTGACCTGCACGCCGACAAGATCAGCGAGTCGTGGCTGCGCACACTGGTCGAGACAACCATCCGCACCGAATACGGCGTTGAGCCGCACGAATCGTCGGCCCTCCAGTTGCTCTTCCTCGTCCCCACCGTGGACGACGACCACGCCGAACTCCTTGGCTCCAGTGACGAGCGTTACGAAGTCGTCGGCGGCAATAGCCTGATCATCGACGCACTGGCCGAGGCGCTGGAGGGGCACATCGAGCGCGGGCGTGAATTGACCCGCGTGATGGAGGCCGACGGGCGTTATCGTCTCGCGTTCCGCCGTGGTCCGGACGTCGTGGCGGACTACGTGGTGATGGCGATCCCCTTCCCTGTGTTGCGCCGCATTGATCTTGCCGTCGAACTCCCTGACGGTCTCCGGCACATGATTCAGACCGTGGGGCCGGGCCGTAACGAGAAAGTCCAAGCGGGCTTTGCGCAACGCTCCTGGATTCGCCCTGACGGCTTTTCCTTAGCCGTGTGGGTGGGCGAAGGGTTCACCGAAGCCTGGGACGCCACCTCCCGCCAACCCGAACTAGACCAGGCGGCGTTGACCTTCTATCTGGGCGGCGACGAGATCGTGGCCGCTCGCCTCGGCGGCGCACGCGCCCAAGGCCAGCAGTTGGTTGACCAGCTAGACGCGTTAGTGCCGGGCATCGGCGACGCCGCCACCGGGCGGTTCCTCGCCACGCGCTGGACCCGGTCGCGTCTCACCCAGGGCGGCTATACGACCTTCGCACCGGGGCAGTTGACCGAGTTTGGGGACTACCTCTACATTGACGCCGACGAACCCGAAGAACGCCAAGAGGTCTTCGCCGGCGGCATCGTCTTTGCAGGTGAGCACCTCTCCGACGCCTACTATGGCTACATGAACGGCGCGGCCCAAACCGGCCGCATGGCGGCTGACGTCGTCACCCGGCTGATCGCGGAGACAGAGGCAGGGGCTTAGCTTCGTTTGCGCGGGTCGCTTCCCGCCGCAGCGAACCAATGGGTCTGGCCGTCGCATAGCAAATTGCCCTATGCCGGCCCCCCGAACGGGGTCGGCATAGGGCGAAGCGGGCGCAAACCGTAGTTGGCGATGAGCGCCCCAACGCATATAATGTCTGGTACGGGCGCGCCGAACCGGATTGTGCAACAGCGTCGCGCTGCCTGTGTTTTTGTCACCACCTGCGTCTGCATAGCCGGTGACGGAACCCCCAACAGACCACCTCCGTGACGGACGGCGACCATGAGTATGCTGCGTACCATGCCCTTTGCGGGCAACCATCCGGTTATTCTTGGCTTTGGCGACCGCCCGGACCTGTTCCGCCGGATCCGCGTCGGCGAAACGCCGTTGGCAGGTCATCCCGGCATCGACTTCGAGGTACCTACCGATACGCCCGTCCTCGCCGTCCAACACGGCGTCGTGTTGGAAACGCGTGACGATGCCCAGGGCTACGGCAAGTCCGTCTTGCTGGGACACCGCTGGGGCCAGACCTTCTACGGCCACTTGTCCGGGGTTGAGGTCGAGCAAGGTCAGCAGATCGGCGCGGGTCAGCAGATCGGTCGCAGCGGCGCTACCGGCAAGGTGGACGGGCCGGCCCTGCACTTCGGGCTGCGCCTCATCCCCTACTGCCACGGCGACGCCTGGTGCGGCTTTGTCGACCCCAGCCCCTATCTGGCGCGGCTGGAACAGCCGCGGGGCGCGATCATCGGCCCTCACATCATCGCCAGCATCCGCCCCCACCTGGAGATTCTTGCGCGCTGGCAGCCGCGGCTGATCACGGTGCTGGACCCCACCCCCGACGAATTGCTCCTGCTGCGCGATGTCTGCCCCAACAGCGCGATCGTGGCCCGGATCCATGTGCCGGACCAGGAACTTGAGGGGCGCATCCGCGCCAATCCTCAAGAGGCCGCCGTGTGGGCGGATGCGCTCACGCGTTCGCGCATGGCGAGCGGCGCCGACTATTGGCAGATCGCCAACGAGGCGCTCCAAGGCCCCGACGACCTGCCCCTGCTGAATGTCTTCGAACTGAAACGCATGCAGCTCGCCGACGCCGCCGGCTATCGCTGTGGGATTCTGGCGTTTAGCGTCGGCAACCCTGACCTGCCCGACGGCGATCGCATGGCCGTATGGCGCAACGTCTACCCGGCCCTCGCCCACGCCGAGGCGCACGGCCATGTGGTCGTCGTCCACCAATACGGGATGCCCGACCTGTGGGGTCCCAACAACGCCTATGACTGGTACATCTACCGCCTGGAGCACCAGGTCTTGCGGCGGCTCCCCTACCGCAAGCTCAAGTTTGCCGTCACGGAATACGGCATCGACGGGCTGATCCGCGGCGATGAGCCGGCCGGTTGGCAGACCTTTACGACGCCCGAAGGTTATGTCGAGCAGTTGCTCAAATGCGGTCGCTACTTGGAGCGCTTCTCCGGCCAGGTGCTCGGCTACTCCATTTTCACACTCGGCCACTATGCTCCGTGGAACACCTACGACATCTCCGGTAAGGCGGCCACCTATCTTGCCGACCTCTCGGAAAAGGGCACATGGCGCGAGATCGATGCCCAGGTTTATGACATCATCCCGCGCGAGACCGACACCGTGACCGATCCCGGCCCGACCATCATCGAGCGCGAAGTCGAAGTCGGCGAGACCGATGACGACCAAGACGGCACTCTCACACCACCCGAGGAGGAAAAGCCCTTGGTGGAACAGCGCATTGCCCCAGCTTTTGCCGCCTATAACATGGCCATCAAGTCCATCGTGGATCGGCCGGACCATCCCGCGCTCGGCGACTTCGTCTATGTGGTCAAAGACATCTTCACCACCCACTACGGCTCCTGGGAGCCAAATGCCGGAGACGAGGCTTCGGTGCCGGAATGGGCGCGCGAAGCCTATCTGCGTAAAGAGTTCCTGGAAGCGGGCGCCGATCATCACCTGTTCGCCGCTATCGTCGGGCCGGACGGCGAGTTCATCAAAAACCACGAAGTCGCCTACTGGTCGGACGGCTACGACCGCCTGGGCGATTCAGGCTACACCGGCTATTTGCGTGAGCGCACCAAAGACAGTTCCGGTTGGGCCAACCTCTTCATGGCTGGCGGCAGCAGCTTTGTGCCCCAGGCCGGTGAAACCGGTCCCTGGTGCTGGGCGCCCGCCGGCGCTTCGGAGGTGATTGTCGGCGGCGGCCTGCCGCTGGGTCATCCCGTTTCGACCTTCGTCATCTGGCAAGCCGTGACACGCGCCGACTGGGAGGCCGTCAACGGCGAACAGCCCGTCGTCGAGCCGGAACCGGAAGAGCCGCCTGTCACCGAGGAACCCGGCGACGGTGGCGCGCCGGCAGAACCGCCCGCCGGCGGCGGGGCCGCGCCTGTGACCGTGGAGAAGCGCCTGAGCGAGTGGATCGATTACTACAACCTGAGCGTGCTGTCCATCGCCCAACGGCCCGACAACCCCACCGGCGACGTGCACTATGTGGTGAAGGACATCTTCACGACCCGCAGCGGTTCGTGGGAGCCGGACGAACTGACCGGTTCGGTCCCGCAATGGGCGCGCGACGACTATCTCAAGCCTGTCGGCGACCCCGCCTATTTTGACGATGCCGGCGGCGACCATCATCTCTTCGCCGCCGTGATCGGTCTGGACGGCAAGCTGAAGCCCGCCCAAGAAGTGCTCTACTGGTCGGACGGCTTCGAAATGCTGGGCGACCCCGGCTACACGGCCTACATCCGCCGGCGCACCAAAGACGGCTCGGGCTGGGCCAATATCGTCATCGGCCCGGGCAGCAGCTATGTGCCCGAACGCGCCGAATCCGGCCCGTGGTGCTGGGCCCCGGCGGGCGCCGCGGAAGTGGTGAGCGGCGGCGGTCTCCCGGCCAACCACCACATCTCATTCTTTGTCGTGTGGCAGGCCGTCAGCGCCGATACGGGCGGGGCCGGTGAGGACCAGGACGAACGGGACCACACCATCTTCTTGCCCGAGACGCCTGCGTCGGTGCAGCCTGCGGCGGCGACCACCGCGCCGGTTCTCGCGGCCGACCTCGACGCCGCCGCCATGCTCGCGCTGCGTCAGGCGGTCTGGAATCGCTTGGGCATCGAGTACCATGCCGATTCCATCTTGGCCGCCTATGCCCGCCGCCAGTCGCTGGGCATGCCGGTGACGCAGGAATTCGTCTCCGGCGGCTATCGCATCCAGGGCTTCCAGGGCGGCATCGTCTATGCCCCGGACGGCGAATGGAACCGCGTTAGCCAGCTTAGTTGGTAAGCCCTCAACCGATCCGCCGGTCTAGTGGCCCCTAATGTCCTTGCGCCACTAGACCGGCGCTCGCTCCGCTGTTGCGCCGCCCAGCCCGCCAACAAAAAGCACGGAGTCCGCGCGGACCCCGTGCCGAAAACCCTGTGCTGTTGCCCCGTTGTGTGCGGCGATTCCCGCCTAGCGGTCCATATGGTCGAGGAAGTCGCGGCCGACCACGATCCGCACATCCACCGGCGCGGACGTATTCAGCCCATGCAGCCGCGACAGGTTGGGGTCCAGTTCCAGATCCACCCCTACCTTTTCGACCAAGTCCTCGGGCACGCCGTAGTTGATGATGATCGTGCGACCATAATCGTTGCGGTCGGCGTCCCCAATCGAGACGACCTGCCACCCCTGGGCTTGCAGCATATCGCGCGTCACCGCCGCCAGCCCCGGCTCGCCCGTCCCGTTCAACACCTCGATGCGCACCCAGGTGGGATCGGCCAGCGCCACGCTGCCCGCGGCGGTCGTGGGCGGCGCAAAGAACCCGGCCAGCGCCGTCCGCACCTTGCTGCGATCCGGGCGCAGAATCCACGCGCCTTCCTCCGAATAGGTTTCCTCACCATACCGGCTGTCCAACACCAACTGGCGAATCTCACGCAGCGATGTGCTGCGCACATAGTTGGCGATATCGAGTTGGACATTGAAGGGGATATCCGTCTCGACGCTGCTCCGCATGGTGGTCAGCAGGCGCGGGACGGCGGGCACCAACGTCGGCAGCATATCCGCCCGCAGGACCTTGTCCACCACCGCGCGGAGCACCTGTTGCTGGCGGCCCGCCCGGCCATAGTCGTCGTCCACGTTACGGGTGCGAACGTACTTGAGCGCCGTCTCCCCGTCAAGATGCTGTGACCCCGCCTCCAAGTAGAAGGTCGTCGTCGTATAGTTGTCCGTGGGATAGGCCTCGTCCAGAATCGTCTCCGGCACGACCAAGTCCACGCCGCCGATCAGGTCAACCAGCTCCACAAAGCCCTGGAAGTTCACGCGCGCATAGTACTGCACCGGCTGACCGATGAAGCTACTCACCGTGTCCTTAGCCAGTTGCGCGCCGCCGCCCGGATACCGCGCTTCCTCGCCGATACCATAGGCCGTGTTGATCTTCGTCTCATAGCCAAAACCAGGGATGGACACCCACAGGTCGCGCGGCAACGACAGCATCCCGGCGGTCTGATGCTGTGCGTCCAGCGAGAGCAGAATCATGGTGTCGGTCCGGGGCGTGCCCAGCTCATCCGGGCGGGCGTCCGTGCCCAACAGCAGGACGTTGATGGCCGGCACCGTGACCTCCGGCTCCGCGGCGACTTCTTCGGCCACAGGCGCGTCAGCATCCGGCGACGCCGCCACGTCCGCCGTGGACGCCGGCGCTTTGAACCAGTTGGAGGTCAGGAAGTCCAGATCGGCCGCCTCGGCCAACGGCGAGTCGCCCAGAATTCGCAGCCGTGACCAATCGTAGAGCCAACTGGCCGTGACCAATGCCACGCCCAACACCGCCAGCGTATAAACCAGCGCCAGCGGCAGCATCAAGCGCCTGCGCAACTCGCGCGCGCCGGATTCCCCGTTGCGAGCCTGGGGCGTGGGTGTGGATTCGGTCCCCTGCGAAGGTGACGTCATAGTGACGCCATTATAGCATACCCAAACGACGCCAGGGCAAGTTGGCGGGTCGCTCGGCTACTGGATCAAGGGGTGGGCAAAGAGGGCCGTCTGGGTGAGCAGATACATGGTTCCGGTCACCTCGTCGATGTACAGCCCAGACAGGCCGCGCAGCAGTTCTTCTTCCGGCGCACGTAGCTGGCTCAGATAGGCGCCGTTCTTGTCATAGACCAAGATACGTTCCTGGGCAGCGTCGACCAGGTAGATGTTGGCCGTGTCCTGATGCGTTACAAACATATCCACCGGCTCTTCGGCCAGCCCGATGCTGTTTTCGGGCGAATACGGCACTTGCTCCCCGGCGCGGTAGCGCACGATCGCGCCGTCCTGCAGCAGGACCCAGATGTCGCCGTCAATCTCCATCGCAACCAGGCCGGTCAGGTCCGGCTGCATCGGCCCTACAAACCAGTTGTCCGCCGGCGTGCCCAGGTCCGCCGGATTCAGGCGGTAAATGGCCCCCAGCGCATCGTCGGCCACATAGATCCGCTGGCTGTAGGTCTGAATCTGGCCGATACTGCCCCAACTGCCGCGCCCGGCAATGTCCATCAGCGACACGCCTTCCACGCGCTCGTCAAAGCGGAAGATGTTGTTGTTGCGGTCGATGATCAGCAGGCTGGGCCGGTCTTCGACGCCAGGAATCAGGGGCAGCCAAGCCATATCGGCCAGCGTACCCACCGCCGCGCCGCCCACGACGTCGCCCTGGCGCAGCACGACCTGGCCCGTCTCATCCGTCACCCGCTCGGCGATGGGGTCGAAACGATAGCGCATGACCGCCTGCCGCCCAGCATCCAACACATAGATCGCGTCGTTCATCACCAACACGCGCTGCGGGCGCGCCTCGGCGGGGAACGTCAGCAGCGGCTCGGTCAGCCCGTACAGCAACTCGATCTGCAGCGCCTCTTGCAGTTCGGATTCGATCGTCGCCACCAGTTGGCTGCGCTGCTCGTTCACCCCGTCCAGTTCAATCGCCTGGGCCAGATACTCCTGCGCCTCGGTCAGCCGTTCGCGTGCCGTGGGCTTGTCGCCCGCATCCAGTGCGCTCTGGCCGCCCACCAGCGCGATCTCGGCCCGCGCCGTCAGGCTCTCGGCCTCGGCGCGTCGATTGCTGCCCGGAACCAGCGTCATGGCCAGAACCACGGCAGGCACCAAGATCAGCAGGGCAAGCGCCGCCAACAGAAACACACGCTTGCGCGCCCCCTGCGCCGGTTGCGGCGGCGCGAACGGCGACATGTCCAGCACCGGCGTCGGCGCGGCGGGTATCTCTTCTTCGTACTCCGCTTCGCCTTCCGGTGCGGCGGTCATCTCGCCGTACGGCATCTCCAGCGCCGCGCCGGCGGCCCGCGCACGCGCCACCGGCTCCGCGTACAGCGGCGGCTCCTCGCGCGCCGGCGGCACATCGGCGGCAGCGGCAAGCGCTTCCGGCGACGGCGTCTCAAAATCGCGGGATGGCAGCGGCGCGACCGCTTCGTCCGGCTCTGAGGCATGGGTTTCGGGCAACATGCGCGCAAAAAAACCGCGCACCTGACGCATCCCTGCGTCCGCGGCGCTGGCTAGCGCGCTCGGCCGGTGCGGTGCGACGTCCTCCGGCTCCATTTCCTCGCGCGGCAGGGTCGTCTCTGGGAAGATCGGCTCGAAGGGGCCTTCGGGTTCGCGTGGCAGCGCCTCCGCCCCCGCGGTAACGGGCGCGGCCCCCTCGTCAGGCGGCCGCGCCGGCTCAGCACGGCGCGGCTGGGCTGCCTGTGCTGGGCGCTGCACCGGCGCGGGTGCGCCGGTGGTGGGCTGGATGGATGGCCGCGCCTGGCCCTGCGCCGGGGTCACCGGCCGCCTGCTTGCCGGCGGCGGGGCCCCCAAGGCCGACGGCAGTCCACTAAAACGCGGTCGACGCGGGGCCGGCTGTGATCCGCCGCCCAAATCGGATCGCGAAGGCTGGCTGCCGGACGGGGGATCGTCGCCCCCGCCCACCACCACCAGTAAACCCGGCAGTGGTGTGTTGCCACCCTGGGCGAAAAGCTCGTCCGCCGCGTCGTTGCAGTTCTCGGCGTTGGTGAACATCACCACGCTGGCCAACATGCGCACCGGCACACGCCGCAGCCAACTGCCCCCGCCCAAGAAGAGCGCGTCGTCCGGCCTGACTTCCTGGCGGTAGACTTCCACCGGGGCTTGACCATAGCCGCCGAGCGTCGCCATCGGGTCGGACGGGAACATGTGGACCCGTTCGCTGGCGCGCACCAGCGCAAACGCCGCGCCGCTGCAAGCCATCAACAGACGGTCGTTAAGGAGGGCCGTACACAGCAGCCCGGCCTGCAAGGGATAGTGCGGGCTTTGCGCGTTCACCTCACGCAGCAGTTGTTGCGCCTGCTGCAGCGCCTCCACCATCACCTGGGACTGGCTGCCCTTGGCGGTGTAGTAGGCGCGCTGCATCTCGCTCAACAGGCGGTCGGCGATAGCCGCGCGGTCCGGATGCTCTCCGGTCACTTCCACGACGGCATAAAGATTGCCGCGCTGATGTTGGCGCGTTCCCGGCGGCGGCTCAACTACGCGCACACCGGTCGGCGGTTCTGACCTCGGTCCTGTGATATACCCAATATAGCTCATGAGAGGCAAAAAGTGCTCAGGATTAGCGGATCGGGAGATTTAGGATGATGCTAAGAATCTTAGCCTGACGCGCTTAGTTTGTCAACGCAGCCTCCCGTTGCGTCCCGCGCCGGAAGTCGCTTCGCAGCTAGTCCGTGGCCAACAACTGAATGCCGGACGCCGGAAAAACCGCCACTGTGGCATCGTCCGGCAAAGCCGGGCGCAGCAGATCAATCACCGTCTCCCAACGCCGCACTAAGATGTCCTTAGGGTGCTTACGCGCAAAATCGTGTACCGGAAAATGCTCCGACCAGATCAGGCACTGGTCCGGGCGACCCAACGCCGGCACGGGGTCTGCCATGGGCGATCGCGCCAGCCGCCGCGCGTTGTAGCGCCCCCAGTCGATCAGGTCAAACAACCCGTGATAATAGATGCCGTCCACCGCCGGATTGACCACGGCCGTATAGGCCTTGGCAAAATACGGTTTGGCCCAGAGCGCCTTGCTCGACTGGATGGGGTCTGAGTCCAACGGGTAGGCATTCACCACCACCAGGTCGGCTTCACGGCGGAGGTCTGCCGGGATGTGCGTGCCATAGACCTGACGCGCCCGCCGCGCGCCGGCCCGCTGCGCCTGCACAAAATCGCCCACATAGAGCGCGGCGATCTGGCGGCGGCTGTTGATTACGGCGTTCACGACCATATCCAGCC
>CAYJQA010000002.1:1452-33189 GCA_964372065.1 uncultured Litorilinea sp. | reverse complement strand
ACCCTGCGCTTGTGGTGGTGGGGCAAACGCGAGGAACACCTGCGTCTCTGCTTCCCATTCTCGACCAATGACTTTGTGGAAACCTGGTATGGAGTTCCGTTTGGTGCGGTACGCTGGCCGGAAATGCTGCACGGCGACGGTATCAAGGACGAGTTCACCCTCAGTCAGGGAGCCGCAGAGACCATGGATATGCTTGCGCCGGACGATCGTCAGCATTTTCGGGAAGTGATCGGCTGGCTCGATCTCAACTACACCTACCACGGCGTTACAATCGGTACCCGTGCCACCTGTTGGTGGATTAACGACGCTGAACTACACGCCTCTCTTCTCCGCACCCAGTTTAGTTGCGGCGACGGCAACCTATGGAGCCTAAACCCAGGCTTTCACCAGTGGACCTTCCGAATCCGGCCCCATGCCGGCGATTGGCGGGAGGGTCAGTCGTATCGAGTAGGTGAGGAGAGCCTCAACAGCGTCGCCTGTCTGGTGGATGGTGACGGACCGGACTCACAGCGTGCGCCGGACAGAGTGAGTCCTAGCGCGGTTGATGTGGTCCCACAACACGTGACCATTACCGCGTTCAAGCCGTCTGATTTCCAGCGGGACGCGCTGATCGTGCGGGTGCTGGAGTGCGCCGGGCGCGCGGCGGATGTGGCTCTTGCCTTCCCCTTCACGGTCCGTCATGCGGAAAAAGTCAACCTGCTGGAGGAAGAGGCAGAATCGCTGGAAATGCAGGACGGCCGAGTGCATTTTGCATTGCGTCCTCATCAGTTCCAGACCGTCCGGTTGTATCTCTGAGGTGGCTCACCCGTGTGTGGCCGCCCGCTTCCGGGGTGTGGTGCAATAACAGCTCAATCCGGATTTCTCGGCATTTCGACAAAACCGATGTGCCGATCAGGTCACCGAGGTGGAAAGGCAACCGATGAAGGTCTCACCATTACCTGTTGACGAAATGGCGGCCCGGTACCGCAAGTGTGCGTCGGCCACTATCTTCGATGTGTTGGACCGGATGGATATGCCCAACCAATGCCTTTCTCTGGAAATCAAGCCCTTGACCCTAGAGATGCACGTGGCCGGCCCCGCCTTTACCGTTCGCGGCACACGGGAGCCGCGCGAGGATCATGAACTGCCTCAACGAGATAAGTTCGCCGATTGGGGGATCTTCAAGCCGATGTTCCCTGGTTGTGTCGTGACTATAAACGCCGAGCGGGAAGACCAGACCGGCCAGTGGGGTGAAATGATGAGTTACGCCGCTCGGCAAGCTGGAGCATCCGGGGTTGTCATTGACGGCGGCTCCCGTGACCTGTTGGGGCTAATTCGCATTCCGGGCTGGCCCATGTTCACTCGCTATACTTCACCGATTGAATCCTCCAAACGCTGGCAGGCAGAAGACTTGCTGTGTCCCATCTACATGAGTGGAACGCTGACTCGACTTGTGCGGGTTGATCCGGGTGATTGGATCGTCGGTGATGCCGACGGCGTCATGGTCGTCCCCCAGGCGGTTGCCTATGAAGCCCTGCTCAGGGCTGAAGGAGTCGAAGAGCGGGAAGCGGGTACACGGCGCGATTTGGCCGCCGGCATTTCGATCTACGAGGTGTTCGCGAAGTACGGGCGTATGTAGATTCGTCATGGGCCGCGGACCGGCACCAGCTTTGCTCCTTCACCCATATTGGCGGAGCAAGGGTTCAGCACGGAGCAGGGCGCAGCCGCCGGATCAGCCAATGCGCCAGATTGCGCTGTAGACCAGGCAATACGAAGCGTATTGGCAACACCGCCGCGGGCATGGGAGCCCCCTGGGCGTGCTACTGCCGCTACCATCTGCAAGTTGCGTTGCAGTGGATCGGCGCTATTGCAACATGAAAACGCCTTATTGCCCTGCGCCGGGCCAGTTGACTTCCCCCCTGGGCAGATGTAATGTGACATCCGACGCCCGCCGGGAGTGGCTGCAACACTGACGATGAGCCAGCCTGGACGGCGAGAGTCACGCCGGCAGGGCTGAGGATTATCGATTATCTCCCCGTGCCCGCTGGCACGCGCACCCGCCGCCGGATCGAGTCGGTTGGCGGCTTTCTTTGTGCCGGGACGGTTCCACCCAATGCGTTGATGCCGGCGGTGGCAACACGCCCCACGACGCACCATAGTAGGGAGCAGACCGATGGACAAGGTACGCGTTGGGATGGTTGGGACCAGTTGGTATGCGGATTCCATGCACTTGCCCAGCCTGACCAGCCACCCGCAAGCGTCCGTCACCGCGATTTGCGGGCGCAATGCGGCGCGCGCCGCCGAGATGGCGGCCAAGTTCGGTGTGCCCCACGTTTTCACCGACTGGCGCGCCATGTTCCAGTCCGGGCTGATGGACGCCGTAGTGATCGCCGCGCCGGATGACTTGCACTACCCGATGTGCATGGCCGCCATCGACGCCGGACTGCATGTGGTCTGCGAAAAGCCGCTGGCGCTGACCGCGGCCGAAGCGCGCACGATGGCCGGGGCCGCCGATGCCGCGGGCGTCAAGCACATGACCTTTTTCACCCTGCGCTGGTTTCCGCACACGCGCTTCCTGCGCGAGTTGGTCGACGCCGGGCGCGTCGGCCAGCCGACCCACTGCCAGATCGCGTACTTCCACGGGAACGGGCGCGACGGGCGCTATCGCTGGCGGCTGGATGGCGACCGCGCCAACGGCATCCTGGGCGACTTGGGTTCGCATCTGATTGACCTGGCGCGCTGGCTCAACGGCGACATCGTGCGCGTGGCTGCGCACCTGGGCGCGTACGTCCCGCGCACCCACCCGGACGGTCGGCCGGTGACGCCCGCCAACGACGCCGCGCTGTTGGCGCTGGAGTTCGCCAACGGCAGCCAGGGGATCATCCATACGTCCGCGGTGATCCACACCGGCGGGCGGGGCATGGAACAGCACGTACGGCTTTACGGCGACGCGGGCAGCGTGGAAGCCGATTTCGCCTTCGGCAATTTCGGCAACGCCGGGGTGAGCACGGCCGTGCGCGCGGCCGGCGCTCCGGACGGTCTCTATGCGGACCTGCCCATCCCCGACCACATCTTGGGCGGTCTCGCGCCGGAAGCCTTTGCCGACGCCTTCAACAGCCAGCCCGCGGGTGACCGCTACTTTATCGACTGCCTCCTCGCCGGCCGTCAACCCACACCGAGCCTATGGGACGGGGTCATCGTCCAGGAAGTGATCGAGGCGGCCATCACCTCGCACCGTGAGGGGCGGTGGGTGACGGTCCCGCCGGTCAGCGGTTGAGGACGTCGTGCGCGGCCCAACGTTCCAACTCGTGGAGCTTCTGCACGCGCCGCCGAAACTCCGGCGCGGTGCTGAACTCGGCGCGCAGGAACGCGGCCACGATTTCCTCGGCCAGTTTGCTGCCGACGATCTGCGCGCCCATGCACAGTACATTGACGTCGTCATGTTCCACGCATTGATGCGCCGAATAGGAGTCGTGACAGACAGCCGCACGGATGCCGGGCGTCTTGTTGGCGGCGATGGCCGCGCCCACGCCCGTGCCGCAGACCATCACCCCGCGGTCAGCCTCACCCGCCCGCACTTGGCCGCAGACCAACTTGGCAATGTCGGGGAAGTCCACCGGGTCGGGCGTGTAGCTGCCGTGATCGGTGACTTCGTGGCCCCAGCTTTGCAGCAACGCGATGACCGGGCCTTTGAGGGGAAAGCCGGCATGGTCGCCGCCAACGGCAATACGCATAGTTGCGCTCCTTTTGACGTGAAAAACTGCACGCTCGACGACGAAGGTGTCTAGCATGATCGCGCCTCACCATAGCGCGGACACGGCCCAATCCCCAAATCGTATGGCATGGGCCGCGGTTGCGCTGCTGACAGTCGTCGGGGGTGGGCTGCGCGGGTGGGCGCTGGAAGCCAAGACGCTGTGGCTGGACGAAGCCTTCAGTCTGTGGATGGCCGGTCAGACACCCGCCGATCTGCTGCACTGGGTGGTCCAGATTGACCACCATCCACCCCTCTACTATTTGCTCCTGCATGGGTGGCTGGCCGGGACGGGCGCGACGGCGGCCGCGGCGCGAGGTCTTTCCGCGCTGGCCGGAACGCTCGCGATCCCGATTTTCTATGCCGCCGCGGTCAAGCTGACAGGTCGGAGCGTGGCCCTGGCGGCGACGCTCCTGGTCACGCTGTCGCCGTTTCTGGTGCGCTACGGCCAAGAAGCGCGGATGTACGCCCTGCTGACGCTGGCCGTGGCCGCCATGCTGGTCTTCACGGCAAATCTGCTCACGCCGCGCCAACCGTCGCGGCGACAAGCTATCCGCGCGGTGCTGGGGCTGGCGACGGCGCAGGCCGCGGCCATGTGGCTGCACAACACCGCGACGATCCTGGCGCCCGTGGCGCTCAATGTGGGCGTGCTGGGCGCGTGGGGGGCATGGCGGCTGGGGCGCATGACCCTGCCGTGGCCCGCCCAGGCGGATCGGGGCTGGTTGGGGCGCTGGCTGGCGGCGCAAGGGCTGGCCCTGGCGCTCTGGCTGCCGTGGGCAGGTCCCTTCCTGGCCCAAGCGCGGGTAGTGGACGCGCACTTCTGGGTGCCCGCGCCGACGCTTGCGTTTGTCTGGGAGACGCTGGGCAATTTGACCGTCGCTCAACTGCCGGTGACGTTCCCGCTGCGTGGCGTGTGGCCTGTGCTGGGGCTGTGGCTCGCCTGGCGCGGGGTGCGGGCGCGTTCAGACCAGCCGGGGCTGGCCTGGCTGCTGCTGTCGCTCTGGCTGCTGCCGGCGCTGCTGGAACTGGCGGTGAGTCTGCGGCGGCCCATCTTCTATGACCGCACGCTGATCTGGACCATCCTGCCGTATGCGTTACTCATGGCCCGTGGCGTCGTGGCGCAGCCGCCCGGCGCGCGGGCGGGGCGCGGGCGGCTGCCGGGTTGGATGGCGGGCGGCGCGCTGCTGGTCCTCAGCGGTGTGGGCGTGTGGTCCTATCTGACGGCCTACGAGAAGGAAGCGTGGGACAAGGCCGCGGCCGTCGTACGGGCGGCCGCGCTGCCGGGCGACCTGATCCTCTTCAACGCGTCTTGGGTGCAACTGCCCTTTGACTACTACTTGCCGCCGGACGACCTGGCGGCGGCACGGCGTGGCCTGCCCGTCGATCTCTTTGACCGGGGTGAGTTGGAGCCGTCCATGACCGCAGCCGATCTGCCGCGACTGGACAGCCACATCGCAGGGCGCGGCCAACTCTGGCTCGTCTATTCCCACTGGTGGTACACCGACCCGGACGGCCTCATCCCCGACGCGCTAACGCGCCGCCTGCGCCTGGCGCAAACGTGGTCCTGGGACGGATTGACCGTGCAGCGGTACGTCGCGCGCTGAAGCCAGCGCCGCAGCGCGGGGGGCGGGCTATCCCAAAATGTCGTGCACGCGGGCCGCGACGGTGCGGCCCAACTTGGCGTGTTCCTCCAGCGCAAAGTGGATGCCGTCCAGCGGGCTGGAGACAATCACCGTCCCCGCGTCGAGATAGTGGCAGCCCTTGAGCGCGGCGACGCGGGCATACTCGACGCCAAGGCGGGTGGACTTCTCTTCGCCGCCCTCAAACATCCAGCGATATTCGGTCAGGGGAGCCAGTTTGGGCGGGGCCATGAGTAGGACTTGCGGCGGCGCGCCGTCCGGCCCGGCGTCACTCTTCTGGACGATGTCGACCAGCACCCCGGCGCTGTTGGCGATGTCATAGGCCGAGACGGAGAAACGTTTCTTGAGGTCGTTCGTGCCCAGCAGGATGATCACCAGGTCGATGGGGTTATGGCTGTTGAGGCATGGGACCAGGTAGTCCCTGCCGTTCTTGTAGCCTTCGATGGGGTCGTCCCAGACTGTCGTGCGGCCCGGCAGACCCTCGTCAATCACCCAATAGCCTGCGCCCAGCGCGTCACGCAAGACGGCCGGCCAAGCGCCCTCACGGGGAAAGCGTCCTGACGTGGCTGGGTTGGCGCCCCACGTATTGGAGTCGCCAAAACATAGCACCGTTTTCACCGATTCCTCCCTCACTCGTGGCCCAACTGCCGGCCTGATTCCTCGACCAAACTTAGCTGTCTATCGATCCTTGATATACATGTACGGTCGCTGGCCCCAGGGCATGGGGCGGCCGCGGCCGATGACCATCATTTCGTACCAGTCGTCGCGGGTCAGGGTCACGTCGACGGCTGCCGCCGCTTCGGCGATGTGGGCCGCATTGGCCGTGCCCACCAGCGGAATCACGCTGCCGGGCAATTGCATGAGCCACGCCAGCGCCAGTTGCGAGAGCGTGACGCCATAGGCCGCGGCGAACTTGGCGAGTTGCGCCACCGCGCCTACTTCACGCTGGCGCTGCCAGTCATCGTGGGCCGGTTTGTCCACGCCGGACAGGACCGCCACGTGCAGCGGACTCCAACATAACATCGCCATCTGCTTTTCCAAACAGACCGGGGCCAGCCCCGTTTCCAGCGGCTCCAGGTGGAGGAGACTGAACTGCGTCTGTAGTGACTCCAGCCGGATGTAGGCCGACAGCGCGCGAATCTCGTCGGCGGTGTGGTTGCTGATACCGGCATGGCGCACTTTGCCCTCGCGGATGAGGTCTTCCAGGGCGCGGGCCGTCTCCTGCGGATGGGTCAGATAGTCGATGCGGTGCGGCTGATAGAGGTCAATATACTCCATGCCCAGCCGCTTGAGCGAGCCTTCGCAGGATCGCTTCAGATAGTCGCCTGATAGGTCGTAGGCTTTGTACGCATAGTCGGGGTGGCTGCCCTTGAAGATGATACCGCACTTGGACGCGATGACAACTTGGTCGCGCGGAATCGCCGCGCGCCGCAGCGCGTCGCCGAGGATAAATTCCGACACGCCCCGACGGTAGACGTCCGCCGTATCGTAGAAGTTGATGCCCAACTCCCAGGCGCGGGCGACGGCCTGGATGCCCGCATCGCGGCGGTCGGGCGTGAGGCTCATACAGCCGTAGGCGACTTGCGAGACCTGGAGGCCGGATTGGCCGAGGGGTACGTAACGCATGAGGAGTATCTCCGCTGTGATGGGGCGACCGGGCGGTACATGAGACGCCGCGCGGTCACCAGTTGTCAGACGCACTCGACACGCAGCTATAGAATTGTCGCGTCGATTTTTGTGTCACCTTGGCATCGAGTAGAATGGTGTCATTGTACCACGCGCTGCCCGACCATTCACTTCGACGCGCCAATGCGCGGGGATGGCTGCTGCGGCGGCTTCAGCGTATCGCGAGGGGTTCATTCTGCATGGCACTTACGTCCGGCTCTACCCTCTCCTCACTTGCCGGCGCGCCGCCCATTGTGCAACCGCACACCGAGGACGAACAGGTCGCGCCATTGCGTAGACGTTTGCTGGAGCGTCCCGGCGTTGACCCGGCGCGCATCCGTGTGGTCCGTGCGCCGCTGCGGATTTCGCCGTTGGGCGCGCACATCGACCACCAACTGGGCATTGTCACCGGCATGACCATTGACCGGTCGATCCTGCTCGCCTTTGTGCCCACGGACGATGGCCGCGTGGAACTGGAAAGCCTGGACTTCGCCCAGCCCGCGGCGTTTGTGCTGGACGCGGTGCCGCCCTTCCAGAAAGGCGAGTGGGCCAACTATGTGCGCGGGGCCGTGCTGGCCCTGCAGCAGCGTCACGCGCTGCGCCGTGGGCTGATCGGGGTGGTGGGCGGAAGTATGCCCATCGGCGGACTAAGCTCGTCGGCGGCGGTGACGGTGGCCTATCTGCTGGCGCTGGAGGCGGCCAACGACCTGAGCGTGGACGAGCGCGAGAACGTGGACCATTGCCGGTACACGGAAAACCGCTACATTGGCTTGAACAACGGCATCCTGGACCAGTCGGTCATTCTGTACAGCCGCCACGACCATTTGACGCGCATCGACTGCGCTTCCGTCGAAGTGGACAATGTACCCACGGCGCTGGCCCCCGCCGACCTGCGCGACCGCTTTGGCGTGTTGGTCGTTTATTCCGGCGTCACCCATGCCCTGACGGGGACCGACTACAACAGCCGGGTCGCTCAATGCCGCGACGCGGCGGCGACCCTGTTGGACCGCGGTGGGCGGCCGCTCCCGGCGGAGGTGCGTCTGCGCCATGTCGACCCCGGCCTCTTTGCCGATTACGGACATACGCTCGACGCACCGTTGGCCAAACGAGCCAAGCACTTCTTTGGCGAAATGGCGCGCGTCGAACAGGGCGTCGCAGCCTGGCAGCGGGGTGACTTGGCCGAGATGGGGCGCTTGGTCACGGCGTCGGGCGAAAGCTCCATCAAGTGCTACGAATGCGGCAGTCCGCAGTTGGTCACGCTGTACGAGATCCTGGCGCAGACGCCCGGCGTGCTGGGCACGCGCTTTAGCGGCGCAGGCTTCCGCGGCAACTGCCTGGCGCTGATCGACCCGGCGGCGTTCGGCGCAATCGCCGAGGCGGTGCATCGCCGCTATCCCACGGCGCACCCGGAGATCGCGGACAAGTACAGCATTCACCTCTGCCGGCCCGATGGCCGTGCCGCGCTGCTGCCCGCGCCGGTGGAAGGCTAGGTCCGGGTGCAGGGTGTAGTCCTGGCCGCGGGCAAAGGTACGCGGCTCCGGCCCTTGACGCAAACGCGCACCAAGGCTATGTCGCCGGTCGCGGGCAAGCCCTTGGTGGGCCGCGTGGTGGATACGCTCACAGTTAACGGCGTGGATGACCTGGTGATGGTCGTCAGCCCGGACGACGCGGCGATCCGCGGCTATTTTGGCGACGGCAACGCGTGGGGCGTGCGGGTGCGCTATGTGGCGCAGACGGAGCGGCTGGGGATGGCCCATGCGCTGAGGCAGGCCGCGCCGCTGCTGACCGGCCCGTTTGTGCTGTCGGCGTGCGACAACCTGGTCGCGCCCGAGCACGTGGGCGACCTGATCGCCCTCCAGGCGCGGCACGCTGCGGCTGCGGTCCTCAGCCTCATGCCCATCGACATTGCCCTGGCCCCCCGCACGGGCGTCGTCGTGTGGGAGCCGCCCTTTGTGCGCCGCATTGTGGAAAAGCCGCGCCCCGCCGATGCTCCCTCCAACATTTCGAGCCTGCCCCTCTATGTCTTTGACCGCGCCGTGCTGGATGTGCTGCCGCGCGTGCAGCCGTCGCCACGCGGTGAGTACGAGTTGCAAGACGCGATCCAAATGCTGATCGAGGAGACCGGCGCGGTGCTGGGAGTCATCACTGCGGAGCGCCGCCAAGTGACGGACGCCGCCGACCTGCTGGCGCTCAACCTGGATTTTCTGGCGCAGACGCCCGACCAATGGGTCGTGGCGACCACGGAGGCCCATGCGTCCGTCACCTTCTGCCCGCCCGTGGTAGTCGAAGACGGGGTATGTATCGGCCCACACGCGACCATCGGCCCGCGGGTCTACCTGGAGCGCGGCGTCTGTGTGGGCGAGCACGCGCAGTTAGCCGATGTGATGGCCCTCACGGGCGCGCGTGTGCCGCCGGGCGTCACGCTCGCCAACCGGCTCATCGCGCCGGACCTGCCGGTATACACCTAAGCCGCCCAAACATGGGCGCTAGAACGGGAAGCGCATGGCACGTCGAGTTCTTTTGACCGGCGCAGGGGGCCGGGTGGGCACGGCCTTTCGCAGCCTGGTCGGCGACCGCTACGATCTGCGCCTGGTGGACCGGGACCTGGACAAGATCGGCGACCCCGGCCCCTATGAGGCGATCCAGGCGGATCTGTCCGACCTGGCGGCCTGCTATGCCGTGTGCGAAGGGATGGACACGGTGCTGCACCTGGCGGCGGACCCGTCGACGCGCGCCGATTTCTATGGATCGCTGCTGGACAACAACATCAAGGCTGTGTTCAACATCTTTCGTGCGGCGAAGGATCAGGGTTGCCGCCGGGTTATCTTTGCCAGCAGCGTCCAGGTCATCGAGGGCTATCCGCTGGACGTGCAGCCCAAGGCATATGACCCCGTCAAGCCCATGAACCTCTACGCCGTGGGCAAGGCGTTTGGCGAGGCGCTGGGCCACTACTTTGCCTATGCCGAGGGCCTCTCCACCGTGGCGGTACGCATCGGCGCATTTGAGGGCAATCGGGTCCACGAGCACCCGGATGCGCGCACGTTGAGCGCGTTTGTCTCCAAGCGCGATCTGACCCACCTTTTCGTGCAGTGTATCGAGACGGAAGGCGTGCAATTTGCCATTGTGCAGGCCGTTTCCGACAATCGCTTCAAGCGGATGGACATCACCAACACCCGCGACGTAGTCGGTTACGCCCCGGTGGACGATGCCTTCCGGCTGTTTGCGACTGGGATGCATGACGGCGAACGTTGGTATCACGAGTACAACCGATCCAAGGGAGATACGCCATGAGTACACAACCGTCGATCCGCTTTGGCGTGATCGGGATGGACCACCCGCACATCAACTCGCAGACAAGCTTGATGCTTAACGCGGGTGCGACGCTGGTCAGCTACATCACCGCCGACCCCAAGCAGCAGGCCGACTTTGCCAAGGCCTATCCGCAGGGCAAGGCCGCCTCCAGCGCCGCAGAAATCCTGGAAGACCCGTCGATCCAGCTCATCCTCACCGCCGGGGTGCCGAGCGAGCGCGCCGGGATCGCCGTACAGGCCATGCGCCACGGCAAAGACTTCATGAGCGACAAGCCGGGCGTCACGACCTTTGAGCAACTGGCCGAAGTACGCCGCGTCCAGGCCGAGACCGGGCGCATCTACTCGATCGACTTTGGCGAGCGGATGGAGAACCGCGCCACGACCCAGGCGCTACAACTGGTGCTGGACGGCGCGATTGGGCAGGTGGTCAACACGGTGGGGCTGGGGCCGCACCTGCGGCGCTTCCCTACGCGCGCCCCGTGGTTCTTCGAGCGGGCCAAGTTTGGCGGCATCCTCACCGACATCGCCGCGCACCAGTGCGACCAGTTCTTGAGCTTCACCCAGGCGACCGACGTCGAGGTTGTCGCCGCGACCGTGGCTAACCGCCACCATCCCCAGTATCCGGAGTTTGAGGACTTTGGCGAAATTCTGTTCCGCGCGCCCACCTGCACGGGCTATGTGCGCGTGGACTGGTTCACGCCGGAGGGGCTGGCTACGTGGGGCGACACGCGCTTGACGGTCATCGGCACGGACGGCTACATCGAGGTCCGCAAAAACATCGACATCGCCGGACGACCGGGCAGCGACCATCTCTTCTTGGTGGACAGCAAGAGCACGCGGTACATTGACTGCTCGCAAGTGGAACTGCCCTATGGCCGCCAGTTGTCCTATGACATCCTGCACCGGACCGAGACGGCCATGAGCCAGGCGCACTGTTTCCGCGCCTCGGAACTGGCGCTGACGGCGCAGGCCAAGGCCGTGCGCCTGGGCAATCTGTCGCCCGTCTAGGCGCGTGGCTTGGCCCGGCGGCGCAGTAGGGTCGCCATGAAGACGATGTAGAGCGCAAGCCCGCTCAGGCCGAGAAGCTGGGCGGGCAGCAGCCCGAAGAAGCGGTAGGCGAGGAACGCCGCCGCCAGCAGTACCCAGACCAGCGCATGGCCCCAGCGCAGGACGGAAGCCGTCCACAGGGATCGCTGCTCGCCCCGCAGGGGCCGCGGCCACAGCATGGTGTAGAAGGCCGCGACTGCCAAACATAGACCCACCCAGACTTCTACCGGCAGGCCCCAAAATGTGCTGTTCATTGCTCAACGCTCCCCCAACGCTGTGCGCCGCCGGCTGCTGCAACCATCCGCCGCCATCTACCAGATGCCGATTTTCCCAGGACATCACCGACCATGCAAATTGATAGCGTTGACTTTTTCTATTTGTCCATGCCCGAAATCCTCAACGTGGGCGACGGCAGCCAAGACGCGACGCTTGTGCGCGTGACGGCGGGCGGTCATACGGGGTGGGGCGAGTGTGAGGCCGCTCCGCTGCCCTCGATCGCCGGGCTGGTCTGCCCCATGTCGCACAGCGCGTGCAAGCCGGTGCAGGCGTCCGTCTTGGGCAAGCGGCTCGACGACATTGCCGACATCCGGCGCATCGGCGATCTGGTGCGCGCCGAGAGCATGGACCTGCTGCAAACCGACCATGTGCTGTCGGGCATCGACATGGCGCTGTGGGACCTGCTGGGCAAGCGGCTCAACGCGCCGGTGTATGCCCTGCTGGGCTATCCCACCGCCTACTCCAAGACGCCCTATGCGTCGATGCTCTTTGGCGACACGCCGCAGGAGACGCTGGCGAAGGGAAAGTCGGCGCGGGCCATGGGCTATGTCGCCGCCAAGTTTGGCTGGGGGCCGATCGGTCTGGGGTCGGTACAGGATGACGCCGACCACTTCATGGCCGCACGCGAAGGGCTGGGCGACGAGGGTATCCTGTTGATCGACGCCGGGACCGTGTGGAAGACCGACTTCGCCGCGGCCGCGTTGCGGATTCCGTCCCTGCTGACGGCCCGCGCGACCTGGCTGGAAGAACCGTTTGTGTCGGGCGCGCTCAAGGAGTACGCCCGGTTGGCCGCGCTGGCGGGGCCGGTTAAGCTGGCGGGCGGTGAGGGCAGCCATAACTTCCACATGGCCCAGCACATGATCGACTATGCGGGCATCGGCTATATCCAGGTGGACGCCGGACGTATCGGCGGCATCACCATCGCCAAAGACGCCGCTGACTATGCCCAGGCCCACGGCGTGACCTACGTCAACCATACCTTCACGTCGCATCTGGCGCTGAGCGCATCCATCCAGCCCTTTGCAGGCATCCGCGCAGACGTCATCAGCGAATATCCGGTCGAGCCGAAGCAACTGGCGCTGGACATCACGCTGGACCACATCGAGCGCGACGCCGATGGGCAGATTCATGCGCCGGAGCGCCCCGGTCTGGGCCTCACGGTCAACACCGCGGGCTTGGCGAAGTACCTGTTGGACGTGGAGATCAAGGTGAGCGGACAAGTCCTGTACCGCACGCCTGCCCTGTGACGCAGTCGGCAACGCGATTTGTGCTAGAAAGAGACCCGTATGGCGAGCCGGACGATCAGCATGACAGACCCGCTGAACGCTTACATGTTGGATGTTTCCCTGCGCGAGCCGCCGAAGCTGGCCGCCGTGCGCGCGGAAGCGGAGAAGATGCCGGAATTTGAGCTCCAGATTGCGCCCGAACAGGCGCAATTCATGGCCTTTCTGGTCAAGACGTTGGGCGCAACACGGGCGCTGGAGGTCGGCGTGTTCACCGGCTACAGCGCGCTGGCCGTCGCCCTGGCGATGCCCGATGACGGCCGCCTGATTGCCTGCGACGTCAATCCCCAATGGGCGGCCATCGCGCAACGCAATTGGCAAACGGCGGGTGTAGCGCACAAGATTGACTTGCGCTTGGCCCCAGCCCTGGATACCCTGTCCGCGCTGGTCGCGGACGGAGACCAACGCGACTCCTACGATTTCGCCTTCATCGACGCCGACAAGCCGAACTACCCAGCATACTACGAGCATTGTTTGACGCTGCTGCGGCCCGGCGGCATGATCGTGATTGACAATGTCTTCTTGAGCGGCGGTGTGATTAACCCCGCCCGCCAAGATGCCGGCATCAAGGCGATTCGCCAGCTTAACACACAGCTGCGCGATGATGAGCGCGTCGACCTGACGCTGGTGCCGATCGGCGACGGGATGACCCTGGTACGAAAGCGATAGACGCATGGGACTGGCGCTTGGTGGTGGCATGGGGGGAGGGCCGCGCGGGCTGATCGAGAGCTTCGGCACCGCGCCGGAAGAGGGACGCGTCTACGATCAGCGGGTCATGCGGCGGCTCCTGGCCTATCTGCGCCCGCATGGCAAGATGATGGCGGCGGCGCTGGCCCTCATGGTCGTATCGACCGGGCTGACGCTGTGGATTCCCTATCTGGTCAAGGTCGCCATCGACGCCAACATCACGCAAATGGACCTGGCCGGGCTAACGCGGACCGCGCTGCTGATCGCAGCCGCCTATGTGGGGACATACGCCTCGTCGGCGGGGTTGAGCTATCTGCTCTCCTGGGTCGGCCAGAAAGTCCTGGCGACCCTGCGGTCGCAGCTTTTTGAGCACTTGCAGCGGCTGCCGTTGAGCTATCACGACACCCACATCGTGGGCGTCACCGTGTCGCGCGTCATCAACGATGTGGGGATCATCAACGAACTGCTCTCGCAGGGCGTGGTGACGATCCTCGGCGACACGCTGCTGCTGGTGGGCATCGTGGCGGTCATGGTCTCTATGAGCCCCAAGCTGGCGCTCATGGCCTTCTTGGTCGTCCCGCTGATGGTCGTGGCGACGCTGATCTTTGCGCGCTACGCCCAGGAAGCCTACCGCCAGACGCGCACGCGCATCGCGGCGGTGGTCGGCAATCTGGCCGAGGACATCGCCGGGATCCGCGTCATCCAAGCCTTCGCCCAGGAAGACGCCAGCCAGGAACGCTTCAACGAAGTCAACCAGGCCAACCGCGACGCCAACATCGCGGCCATGACGCTGTCCTTTATCTTTCTGCCCTCGGTCGAGTTCTTGAGCATGGTTGCCACCGCGGTTGTGCTGTGGGTCGGCGGCATGTCCGTCGCGCAGGGCGAACTGACGTTGGGCGTCGTGGTCGCGTTTCTGGCCTATGTGAGCCGGTTCTTTGGCCCCATCCAAGAGCTGAGCCAACTCTATACGACGCTGCAGGCGGCGATGGCGGGCGGCGAGAAGGTGCTGGACCTGCTGGACACGCCGGTCACAGTGGCAGACCCCGCGGACGGCCGCGCCATGCCGCCCATTGCGGGCCGCATCGAACTGCGCGACGTGGAATTCGCCTACAAGCCGGGCGAGCCGGTGCTGCGCGACATCAACCTGGTCATCGAGCCGGGCCAGACTGTGGCGCTGGTGGGGCCGACCGGCGCGGGCAAGACCTCCATCGCCAACCTCATTGGGCGCTTCTATGATGTCACCGGCGGCGCGGTGCTGATCGACCGCATCGACGTGCGCGCCGTGACGCAGCAATCGCTCCACCGCCAGATGGGACTGGTCCCCCAAGACCCGTTTCTCTTTCCGGGCGCGGTGGCCGATAACATCCGCTTTGGCGTCGTGGACGCGGACCAAGCGCGTGTGGAGGCAGCGGCGCGCATGGCCAACGCCCACGATTTCATCACCCAACTGCCCGAGGGCTACGCTACGCCGGTCATGGAGGGCGGCGCCAACCTCTCCATCGGCCAGCGCCAGCTCATCTGCATCGCGCGCGCGGTCATGGCGGACCCGCGCATCCTCATGCTGGACGAAGCGACCTCCAGCGTGGACACAGTGACGGAAGCATTGATCCAAGATGCGCTGGAGCGACTCTTGCAGGGGCGCACGTCGGTGGTGATCGCCCACCGCCTGAGCACGGTGCGTAACGCCGATGTCATCTGCGTGGTGCAGGCCGGGCAGCTTGTGGAACGCGGCAGCCACGCCGAGTTGCTCACCCTGGGCGGTCTATATGCCACGCTTTACACTCGCCAATTCGTCGAATCATCGGAAGGATAGGGCCTCGTGACCGACGCCGCGCCCAATGGGCTCCCGCTTGCAACACCGCTGACCTTGACGCTGGACATCGGCAGTTCATCCACGCGCGCGATCCTCTTTGACGGCCGGGCGCAGGTCGTGGAGGGCATGGTGGAGCAGCGCAGCACGACCATGACCACTACGCCGGACGGCGGCGCGGTCTTCGACGCCGGTCACCTGGTGGAAAGCGTGATCGGTGTGATTGACGCGCTGCTGGCCCGCGCGGGCGACCTGCGCGGCCGGATCGCCGCGGTCGCGACCGACACGTTGGTCGGCAACGTGCTGGGCGTGGACGCCGCGGGCAACCCAGTGACGCCCGTGTTTACCTATGCCGACACCCGCAACGCCGTGGACGCGCAGGCGCTGCGCGCCGAACTTGGCCCTACGGGCGCGGCGCAAGCCCATGACCGTACGGGAACCCTGATCCATACGTCGTATTTGCCGGCGCGTTTCCGCTGGCTGGGCCGCGCCGAACCGGCCCGGTTTGCCGCCGCGGCGCGTTGGGTGAGCGTAGGCGAGTATCTCTATTTTCGCCTCTTTGGCGATTGGCGCGTGAGCTACAGCGTGGCGTCGTGGAGCGGCCTGCTCAACCGGCGCGAGCTAAACTGGGACGCGGCCTGGCTGGCCCGCCTGCCCGTGACCGCCGACCAGCTTTCGCCCCTGGGCGATCTCAACACGCCTTGCCGGGGACTGGCCGGCGAGTGGGCGGCGCGTTGGCCCGCGCTGGCCGACGTGCCCTGGCTGCTGCCCGTGGGCGACGGCGCGGCGGCGAACATCGGCAGCGGGTGCGACACGCCGGAGCGCATCGCCCTGACGATGGGGACGACGGGCGCGATGCGGGTCGTGGTCGGCCCGGATGTGGCGCAGGTCCCGGCCGGTCTGTGGCTCTACCGCGTGGACGCGCGGCGCGGCCTCTTGGGCGGCGCGACGACTGAAGGCGGCAATCTCTATGCCTGGTTGCGCGGCTTGCTGCGGCTGCCCGACGGCGACGCGCTGGAACAGGAGTTGGCGGCCCGCGCCCCGGCGGCTCACGGGCTGACCATGCTGCCCTTTGTGGCGGGCGAGCGTGCTCCCGGCTGGCGCGAGGATGCGCGTGCGGCCCTAACGGGCCTCAGCCTGCACACGACCCCAGTCGACGTGGTGCAGGCCGGGCTGGAAGCCATCGCCTATCGCTTTGCGCTGATCTACCGGCGGATCGCGCCCCACCTCGCCACGGACCAGCACGATCTCATCGCCAGCGGCGGCGGCCTTCTCAGTTCGCCCGCCTGGCTCCAGATCATGGCCGATGCTTTGGGGCGACCGCTGCATACGCTCTCCGAGCGCGAAGGGACCAGCCGCGGCCTGGCGCTGCTGGCGCTGGAACACCTGGGCGTGATTGACCGGCCCTCAGCCATCCCGCCTGCGCTGGGCAAGACCTACCTGCCCGACGCCGCGCGTCACGCCATCCACGCGCAGGCATTGGCCCGCCAAGTGGACCTCTACGGGCGGCTGCTGGACGACTAGGAGTGTCTGCAATCTGTCATGCTGAGCGTAACGAAGCATCCCCTTCTCGGGTGCGCCACCGGGACCCTTCGCTGTCGCTCAGGGTGACAAGAGCTTTGTAGACAGTATCTAGGCGACCCACGGACTACGGGACGATCTCGACGGCGATCGGGGCGGAGATGGACACGCTGCCCCCCGCATAGACGAGGCGGGCGGTGAGCGCGTAACGGCTCGGCGCGGCGTCGGTCCAGGTATAGGCGTACATGACGGTACTGTCGGAGCCGATCAGGACATCGCCCGCATAGAAGTCGACGCGCGCGACCGGCCCCAAGAAGGGCGCTGTGTTGACGGCCAACACCACGGGACGGCCCGCCGCGAGGCGCGCATTGGCGGGCGGCGAGGCCAACTCGATGGCGGGCGCGGCCACGTCGAAGCCCGGCTCGCGGTCGTCAATCTGGAGCAAGTAGGCGACCAGGCGATCCACCGCGTGGGGGTCAGCCTCCCACAGATGCCCCAGCCCGCCATGCTGCCCGAACGGGTTGAGCGTGGTCAACACATCGGCCAACGTGGCCGCCGACCCGTCATGCAAATAGGGCGCGGTCAGCCACAGCCCGCGCAGCGACGGCGTATCGAAACCGGCCAACTCAGCGCCCAGCCGATGACCGGACGCCACCGTCATGGTGCCGACCTGATGCAACTGTCCCGACGGGCTATCGGTGAACTCCGGCCCGCCGTGGCAGGTGGCGCAGCCGGCATCCAGGAAGATCGCTCGTCCGGCCTGAGCATCCGGCGTCAGGCTGCCGTCGGCGGCGCGATAGGGACTGGGCGGCAGTTCGCGCAGGGTGGCGACGAACGCGGCGAGCGCGTCCAACTCCGGGCTGAGACCGGCCTTGGCGTCGCCCAGCGGTTGGTTGCGGCTGCCCGCATCGAACTCCGCCTGGGTCAAGAAGCCGCTCCCGCCGAAGTTGTTTCGCATGTCGTGTTCAAAGTCCTGGATCTCGTCGAAGTTGGCGCTCCAGTGCAGCAAACCGTTGCGGGGGCGACCCTTGCTCACGAGCGAAATGGTGTTGCGCAGCCCTTCGCCCTCGGCGGTGCGGTCCCACACGCGGCCGTCTGCGCGGCCGTCCAGGTGGCAGCCGGCGCACGTGATGTAGCCGTCGCGGCTCATGCGCGAGTCGCGCGCGAGGTAGAAGACCTGCTTGCCCAAGAGCACGTCGGCGGGTGTGGGATCGTGGCCGACCGCGGCGATCTCGGTCAATCGCTGCGCCTGCCGGGAGCGGCCCGCCACCAAGTCGGCCACATCGTACACGATGACGTCTCGGCTGAGCCAGCTATCCACAAACAGCTTGGAGCCGTCGGCGGTGAAGACCAGCCCTTGCGGGGCATGGCCCGCCCCTTCGATGGCCGTGACCAACTGGCCGCTATAGGCGTCGATGACGTCGATGGCGTTGGACCCTTCCAGCACGACAAACAGGTAATCGCCCAGCGGGGTGAACTGGAGCGCGACCGGTCCGTCGCGATTGTTGAAATCGTAGCGTGCGGCCGGCTCTTCGTCACCGCTCGCCGGGTCAACCTGCGCCAGAATCGAGCGCACCGTCGAGTCAAAGGTGAGGCGCTGGCCGTCGCGCGTGATGCCCCGCGCCGTGTTGTGTTTGCGCCCCGCGATCCACAGCCGCGCGCCATCGGGCGACACCGCGGCCGCGGCCAAGCCGTTGGGCACGCCGCGTCCGCTGGATTCCGTATCCGGGCCGGAGTCAAAGGCCAGTGGGATGCGCCGCGCCACGCGCCACTCCGCCGCGTCGATCTCCACGACCTCGCCCTGGTCGGCGGGGGAGATGTAGCGTGTCACATAGATGCGGTTGCCGTCGGCGCTGATCGCAATGGCGCGCGGCGTCGGGCCGACGTCCAGCCGCCGCCGCACGACGCGGGCGTACAAATCAAGCTCGGCTAACTCGCCCGTGCTCTGGAGCGTGACGTAGACGACGCCGCGGCTGGGGCTGACGGCCACGCCGTAGGGTTCGCTGCCGCTGGGCAGGCTGACGGTGGTCAGGCGCGCGGTGGTGCCGCCGTCGAGCACGCTGACCGTGTCGTCCGTTTGGTTGGCGACCCACACGGTATCATCAGGCGCGACCGCCAGCGTGCGCGGGCGGTGACCGACCGGGACTTCGGCCATCTTCTTGAGTTGCACGGCGTCGACGACGGTCACGGTGTCGTTGTCGGGGTTGACGCTCCACACTTGCGTGCCGGAGCGGTCGAGGGTGATGGTCCCCGATGCCTGGGCTACGCCATTGGTCGCGCGGCGATAGACCGTAAACAGGGCGGAGCAGCCGGTGCTGCGGCGTCCGTCCGTGGCGGTCACCGTGACGGTATAGTGGCCCGGCGCAGCCCAGGCATAGGTCGCGCGCCGTTCCGGTGACAGCGGCGTGGCCGCCGCGCCGTCGCCAAAACGCCAACTGTAGCTCACGCCGTCCGGGCCGTCGAGCAGCGCCACGCTCAGGGTCGCAAGCTGCTCCACCTCGACCGGCGCGGGCGGGTCCACGCGACACCAGAAGTTCGCGCCCACGCTGGAGCCGGTCGCAAAGCGGGCGGTGAAGGTCGTCGCCACCGGATTCCCCACCACGTCGCGGATGCCGCCCGCGGGGATGACGATCTCGTAGGTCGTGTCGCGCGCCAGGGGCGCGGCGGGCGTGAAGTTGACGATTCCGGTCTGGCTGCTGTAGGTCCCGTCCAGCGCTTCACCGCCCACCGGGCGCACGATGAAGGTGCCGGCGTGGACCGTGCGGAGATCGACGCGGTCGGTGAAGGTGACGCCGATGCGCGAGGCGCGGGACTGGTTGCGACTGCCGTCCGCGGGACTGACCATGTTGACCGTCGGGCCGGTCACATCCGGCTCGGCTTGGTGAGGGAAGATGAAGCTGCCGTGATTGTGGTCGTCGCCGAGGACGACGAGGTTCCCAACGGCGACGGCGAAGTCCTCGTCGTGGTCAGGCTCACCCGACGTGGCGCTGCCCACCACGCGAAAGTCACTGGGGTCGGCGACATCCACCTTGACATAATGGTCCGATGCGCCCACATGGGCGAAGTTGTCCTGGATGGTGAGGTAGCCGCCGCGACCGTAAACGGGCACGGCGTCCAGGCGGCGGATGGCGGTGGGGTCGCGCACGTCCAGGCCGTACAGGTCATCGTCCGTGCCGACGGCGTAGAGCACGCTGCCGTTGAGCATGGAGCTATAGGAGGGCGGCGCGTCGCGTCCCGCCAGCGTGTCCAGCAGGATGGGATCGGCGGGGTCGCCGATGTCCAGCGTGGCATAGCCGCGACCGTCGTTGGCGCTGGCGACCAATAGATTGCCCACCGCAAAGATCGGCCCCATGCGAAAACCGCCGGTCTGGCTGGTGGGGATGGGATTCGGCCCGTCCCCGCGGTCGGCGAGGAAGGGGCGCGCCGGGTCGCTGGTGTTGACGATGTAGATGCCATTGGATGCGCCGGCGACGTAGAGGTAGGGCGCTTGCCAGGCCAACCACCAGGCCCCGCGCGCGTAGCCGAACTCCACGCCCGGCAGCGCCAGTTGGCTGACCTGCTTGGGCGCGGCCATGTCGGTCCAGTCCCAGATCTCGACGCCGTCGATGGCGAGCAGCGCCGCATAGTCGCGGCCGTCTTGGTGGGCGAAGCCGATAGCGTGTTGTTCGGAGAGCTTGTCCGCGCCTTCCTCGGTGCGCGAGATGAGACGCGGAGCGCTGGGGTCGCTGAAGTCGAAGACGGCGATGCCCGCCTGTGGCCGGTCGTTCTCCTGGGAATAGACCTCCACCACATAGCCTTGGTGGACGACCACACTGCTATGCTCCTGGGGTGCGCCGTTCTGGGCGTTCAGCCGACCCATCACCTTGAAGATCTGGTCTTCGCCATAGGTGCGATTGGCGATCAGGTTGGTCTGGCCTTGGGCGCGGTCCGGCGCGGGCGCCAGCCAGAGCGCGACGATCAGGAGCGCGACGAGGCGCATGGTTGGTCGTATGGACGATCCCAGCCGGTGGCGAAGCATGGCCCCATCATAGCCGAGCAGGCCACACGCGACAAGCAGCGCCGGATGCAGCCGTCCTGCCGTTTGAGGCCACGGCGGGCGCGCGGGTATACTCAAGGGAGCGCACGGGCAGGCGGGCCATCCGGCGCTGCCACTGTCTCAGTCCCGCACCTCACCCGGCCTGCACTCCACCCGGAGGACACACGATGAAAACCGAGCCAACGCTCCCGCGACCCGTCGATCGCTATTTCGACGCCGACCCGGCCCAAAAGCGCATCGCGCTGGCGCTCTATGAGACCGTCGCCGGGCTGCCGCTGCTCTGCCCGCACGGGCATGTGGACCCGCGCGTCTTTGCGGACCCCGACTATGATTTCGGCTCACCCGCCGACCTGCTGATCATCCCCGACCACTACATCTTTCGCATGTTGTATTCGCAAGGAATCGCGCTGGAACAGCTCGGCTTTGCCGGGCGCGAAGGGGGTTCCGCCGCCGAGACGGACCACCGGCGCATCTGGCAGCTTTTCGCCGACCACTACTACTTGTTCCGCGGCACGCCCACCGGCATGTGGCTCAATGATGAGTTGGCCGGCGTCTTCGGCGTGACGGAGAAGCTCACGCCGGCCTCGGCGCAGCGCATCTACGACCACATTGCCGAGTGTCTGGCGGCGCCCGAATTTCGCCCGCGTGCGCTCTACGAGCGTTTCAATATCGAGGTTCTCTGCACCACGGACCCGGCCACTTCGCGGCTGGAGCACCATCAGGCGATTCTGGATTCCGGCTGGCCGGGGCGCATCCGGCCCACCTTCCGCCCGGATGCCGTGGTCAACCTGGACACGCCGACCTGGCGGCAGGAGATCGACCGCCTGAGCGCGGTGACGGGGATCGACGTGGTGAGCTATCGGAGCTATATCCAGGCCTTGGAAGCGCAGCGCGCCCGCTTCAAGGCGATGGGCGCGACGGCCACGGACCACGCCGCGTTGACGCCCTTCACCGAGGCGCTGGGCGACGTCGACGCCGAGGCCATCTTCAGCCGCGCCCTGCGCGGACAGGCCGGCGCGGATGACACGACCCGCTTCACCGGCCACATGCTCATGGAAATGGCGCGCATGAGCGTGGACGACGGCCTGGTCATGCAGCTACATCCTGGTTCGCTGCGCGCCCACAACACGGCGCTCTTCCAGCGTTTCGGGGCGGACATGGGCGCGGACATCCCCATCGCCACCGACTACACGCGCAACCTGCGCCCGCTGCTCAATCGCTACGGCTCCGCGCCGGGCTTCACCTTCATCGTCTTTACGCTGGACGAGACGACCTTCGCGCGTGAGTTGGCCCCCCTGGCCGGTCACTATCCCGCCATGCGTCTGGGGCCGCCCTGGTGGTTCTATGACTCGTGGAACGGCATGATGCGTTTCCGCGAGGCGGTGAGCGAGACCGCGGGCCTCTACAATACGGTTGGCTTCAACGACGACACGCGCGCCTACCCGTCCATTCCGGCGCGCCATGACCTGGCGCGGCGCGTGGATGCCAACTGGTTGGCGAACCTGGTCGTGCGCCATGTCATCGACGAAGAGGACGCGCGCGAGATGATCCACGCCGCTGCGTATGGGCTCGCCAAGGCCGCCTACAAGTTGGGGTAGGCTTCTTTTGACGTGACGATCGAGAGACTGTATAGTTGGCCGGGGGTCGGAGTGACCGGCCCGCCTGAACAGCATAGACGCGCCGTTGATCGGCGTTTCGTAGCGCCCAGAGGGCAGAGGAAGCACGCCGTATGGCACAAAAGCAGATCGTCGAGCGCGGTATGGTGGTGAGCCTGGAGTACTCGCTGCACATCGACGAAGAACTGGTGGAGAGCACCGAGGACGAAGGCCCCATCGAGTTTCTGCAGGGCTACCAGGAGATTATTCCGGGGCTGGAAAAGGCCGTCGCGGGCATGTCCGTGGGCCAGTCCAAAGAGGTCATCGTCGAGCCGGAAGACGGCTATGGCGAATACGACGACGACGCCGTCGAAGAGGTCCCGTTGGACATCTTCCCCGACGACATGGACCTGAGCTTGGGGATGCCGGTCGAACTCTACGACGAGGAAGCGGACGAGACGGTCGAGGGCTACGTGTCCGAAGTGCGCACCGACACCGTGCTGGTGGACTTGAATCACCCGCTGGCGGGCGAAACGCTCACGTTCCGCATCAAGGTCATCGGCCTGCGGGCGGCCACCGCCGAGGAACTGGAGCACGGCCACGCCCACGACGAGGGCCACGACGAGGACGACGAAGAAGAATAGGCCCGTCGCGCCCGCATTATTGCGTTTTTTGCCGACTTGACACCGGATTTCAGGTGTTGTATGCTTTTTGGCGGAAGACGCTGTAAGTTCTGTTCCGGATGTGTAAGCACCGCCCAGACTTCACGAGGTCTGGGCGTTTGGCTTTTCTGGCATTTGGGAACCACAACTGGCGTCACGGGTTGTTCTCCACACACATTTTGGGGGTTTTCAAAATGACGAAGCGGGAAGTTGGTACAGTCAAGTGGTTCAACGACCAGAAGGGGTTTGGGTTCATCGCCCGGTCCGGTGGTGCGAAGGATGTCTTCGTTCACCATTCTGCCATCTTGGGGGCCGGCTACAAGACCCTCAAGGAGGGCGAGCAGGTAGAGTTTGAGGTCCAGGAAGGTCAGAAGGGCCCGGCTGCGGTCAACGTACAGCGGGTCGGAGCTTAGCTCCATCCGGTCCTGAGAACGGACAATCAAAGAGGGACCCGGCGCTGGCTGGGTCCCTCTTCTTTATGCCATGTCTGACTCAGTATACGTGATACGACGTTACCCGTCCCTGAATTAGCGGGCCTTCTTGAGAACGGGCAGGCCATTCTTGCTCTCGGACACCTCGTAGCCCTTCGGCACGGCGTCCAGTGCGCCTTCCTTGGCCTCCTTGGCAAAGAAATAAATCGTCTGCTCGGTGCCGTTCTTCAACACCGTCTTGCGCGAATGCAGGATGTACGTGTTGCCCTTGGAGTTGGTGTACTTGAAGGCCATTGTTCATCTCCCTTTCATGAGTAACACTACTGGTACCAAAATCTGACGAATACTGCTTGCCTCTCGGGGGCGCCGCCGCATAATTCGCTGTGAGTCGTTCCCCCCGCTGTCAAGTCCTATGGCGGCCTATTCTATCACTAGAGTACTCTGGTTTGTCAACGTGCACTTTACAGGAGTACGACCGCTAGGCTACGCTTCACCTACACAGAGCGCCTCGACCGCCTACGCGCCCATCATCGTGGACAACCGCGACCCCGGTTTCTCGACTGTAGGCGACTGGTATCCGGCGGTGACGGGACTCCAGTTTGGTCAAGACTGCCTGTGGGCGCATCGCGGCATCCAGAACAGCGCCACCTTTCGCCCGGAGCTACCCGCCGCCGGCGTTTATGCGGTGGCGGCCTGGTGGTGTGGCGACCCCATTCGCGACCAAACCCCGCAATTACACCTGGAAATCCATCCTACATCTGGCAGAGTCGCGCCAAATGTCGCCGTTGTCAATACTCAAGTGAACGGCGGATCCTGGCAGAGCCTGGGCGCGGCGCTCATGGCCGAGCTGCCGCCGCCGTGAGCTTGGCCTACCCCATTGCCGTCCCGGCCGCGCTTAGGCCGGAGCCGCGGCGAGGCGCGCCCGGTGCTTGCGCCGCCGATCCAGCACGGCCACGATACGCGCGTGCTTCGCCCGCGTGATGGGGTAGTAGTACGCGATGACCAGGCTGGTCAGCAGGATCACCGCCGGGATCGGGCCGATAAAGAGACGGATCGTGTTGAGCGCCGCGTCCGGCTGCACGGGCACGGGTACGGCGTCGCTCGGCGTGACATAGCCCGCCGCGCTGAGCGCGCGACCTACGAGGAACACACCCAAGGCGATGCCGGTCTTTTGCAGCAGCACCATGAAGCCATAGAAGATGCCTTCGCGGCGGCGGTGCGTCTTAAGCTCGTCCACTTCGATGACGTCCGGCATCATGGCCCAGGGGACCAGATAGGCCACCGACACCCCGGCGCCGGCCACCACCGCCAACGGAATCACAAACTGGGCCTGGTCCGGCCGCAAGAAGGAGAGCGCCAACACCACCGCGACCCAGATGGTCGCGCCGATCATGTACACAATCCGCTTGTCCAGGCGGCGACTCAAGGCGCTCCAGATAAATAGGAAGATGAACGATGACGACTGAATCGCGAGCAGGACCATCGGCATCTTGTCCGGCATCCCCATGTAGTAGGTCAAGTAGAAGACCAACACCGTCTGGATCACTTGGAGCGCCAGCCACGAACTGAGGTAGAGGCCGATCACAAACAAATAGGGCCGGTTGCCGAAGGCGATGCGAATCTGCTCGAAGAACGGCGGCGACGCCTCGGGTTCCTCTTCGCGCAGGTCCGGACGTTCGCGCGTGAAGGCAAAGACGATGAAGCACGGCGCGGTGGAGACGATGGCCCAGATGAGACCGGAGATCAGATAGCCGGTGCGCAGGTCCGGCGCGGCATTCACGATCATGGGATGCAGCACCGCGCTGACCAGCGCGCCGCCCACCGAGAACGCGAAGCGATACGAGTTCAGGCTGGTGCGCTCATCATAGTCGCGGGTTAGCTCCGGCGTCAGCGCCGTGTAGGGGACGTTGACGATCGTATAGGACGCATCCAGCAAGAAGCTAATGACGACGTAGTAGATAAAGAGGCCGGTTTGGCCGAGCGGCGGGACCACCCAGATGAGAAAGAAGGTGATGCCGAAGGGCAGTGCGCCGATCAGCAGCCAGGGCCGCCGCCGGCCCCATTTGGAGACAGTACGGTCGCTCAACCAACCGACCAGGGGATCGTTGAATGCATCCCATAGGCGGTTGATGAGCAGCACTGATCCCGCGGCGGCCGGACTTAGACGCGCGACGTCGGTCAGGAAGAAGAGCAGGAAGAAGCCGCGCAGCGCGGCGCTGATCGCGGTGCCCACGTCGCCGGAACCATAGGCAAGCTTGGTGACGAGGCTCAACTTCTCCGATGGCGGTGTCGCGGCGGACATGGTTTCTCCTCGAGTGCGCACCAACGACCCACACGCGTGGGCGCGGCGCGGGGAGGTCGCTTGGGCTGGAAAGGGCGCTGCTGCGTGCGAACTGTATGCGAAAGCGGCGCGCTTGTCAACCATGTGGCGCGGGGCGGCATGGCAGGCGCGCTGCCGTGTCGCCCCGCACCATTGCGGTCACGCCTTGAGGAACAACTCGACCACCGGCAGCGCCACGTCCGGGCGCTGGACCGGTAGTTCCAGCGTCAACGTGTCCGCGGCCACGCCGCCCATGGTCGTGTTCTGCGCCGCCTGATGCGGGTCAATCTGCTGCAACTTGACCTCGGAGCCGTCGTGCAGGAACTGGGCATACTCGACGCGGTCCGCCAGCCCGGCTAGATGTACATGGCGGAAGGGGTAGGCGAAGAGGTGGAGATAGAGCCGGTTGCCGCGCTGGGTGAAGCGACAGTCCGCCGGGGGCGTGAAGTCGCTCGGCCCGCAGCCGTAGATGGCGCGGCCATGCCGCCGCATCCACTCGCCGATGCCGCGCAGCCGGTCGAGCGCGCGCGGGTCAAACTCGCCGCGTGCGGTCGGCCCGACGTTGAGGAGCATGTTGCCGTCCTTGGCGACGGTGTCCACCAGCATACGGAGCAACATGATCGTCGGCTTCCAGTCTTGGTTGTCGCGGTCATAGCCCCAGGAGCCGTTGAGCGTCTGGCACGCTTCCCAGGTCACGGGCTGGCCGTCCACCAGCATCCGCCCGGCGGGCTGGTATTGCTCCGGCGTCTTGAAGTCGCCGCCGATCTCCAGCCGGTCGTTGACCAGGACATTCGGCTGTAATTGGCGGACCATCGCCATCAGCCGGTCGGAGTCCCACTCCAGTTTGCCCTTACCTTTAGACCAACCCCAGTCGCGATTCGAGTAGGAGAAGTCAAACCACATGAGGTCGATCGGACCGAACTGGGTCAACAACTCGCGCGTCTGGCCGTGCAGGTATTCCCGGTACTTGGCGATGTCGCGGTTCTGACTGGCGGCGCGGAAGGCCAAGTCCTCGCGCATGGGGTGCAGCCCGTCGACGGGGAACTCCGGGTGATGCCAGTCGATGACCGAGTGATAGAAGCCGACCTTGAAGCCTTCGCCGCGGAAGGCCTCGATCATGGGCTTGAGCACGTCGCGGCGGGCGGGCGTGTTGGTCGCCTTGTAGTCGGTGAGGGCCGAGTCCCACAGGCAGAAGCCGTCATGGTGCTTGCTGGTGACCACCATGTACTTCATCCCGGCCTCTTTGGCGGCCTGCGCCCATGCCGCCGGGTCATACAGGTCGGGGTCGAAGTGGTCGAAGTACTTCTGATAGGCCTCGTTGCTAATCAGCTCGCGGCTTTTTACCCACTCGTGCCGCGCCGGGAGCGAGTAGATCCCCCAGTGGATGAACAGGCCGAAACGGTCGTGGAGAAACCAAGATTTGTCGGGCATGGCGTGGCTTCCTTTCAGGCCAAGCAGGAGAGGGTGTTAGGGCTGGGCCGCGGCGTGCGTGGCGCGCCACGCGTCCAGCAGAGCGAGCACACGGTCCACAAGCGCGGGCGCGACGTCGCGGGTCTGGCGCAGTTCGTCGCACACGGCGTCTACGGTCAAGCAGCCTTGTCCGCCTTCCCACAGCGGGCGGGCGAGTTCGGCGAAGGCCGGGCGCAAGGCGCTGATCTCGTCGTAGGTTAGCCGTTTGCGCGCGAAGGCCAGCACTTGTTCCAGTTCCGGCGTAACCACGGAGCGGCTGAAGCGCTGCAGCGACGCGGCGAACCCGGCGGATGCGTCAAAAGCCGGCAGGAACGCTGTTTGGGGGTGTGCGAGGTCCACATGGACGATATGAACTCGCGCCGCATCGTCCACGTACAGCAGGGCCACGGTGTAGTGGCGCATGGCGCTGAACTCATTGCCCGCAGCCAGCGCGCCGGGATTCACCAGCAGCAGGCCGTCATGCGCGTACACCAGTGGGATGTGCCAATGACCAAAGACGACGACCTGTGCGCCGGCGCGCCGTCCAAAGAGGATCGGACGCGCGAACTTGGGCGGCAGCGCATCGTCACGGCGCGAGGCCATTTCCTCATGCCGGTCTTGGTAATGGCTGTGCCACAGCAGAATCCGCACGCCGCCCACGGCGACCAGCTGGCGGTAGGGCAGCTCGGCCTGCACCTCTTGCGTTTCGTCATTGCCGTGGACGGCGACCACCGGCGCGATAGCCCCCAACTGGTCGAGCACCCACAACTCGCCCACATCCCCGGCGTGGAGGATCAAGTCTACGCCCGCAAAGATGTCGAACACTTCCGGCGGTAGCACGCGGCGGCGGGAGGGCATGTGTGTGTCGGAGATCAGTCCCACGCAGGCGCGGATCCGGTCTCGATCCAGTCCCGGTGGGAAGAGGGTGAGCGGGGGCATGGGCCTAGTCATCTCCTTCACAGTAGGTGCGGACCGTCGCCGACGCGTCGTCTTCGGCCACCACGGCCAACACATCGCCCGCCTGCAAGAGCGTGTCGCCGCGTGGAATCACCCGACGGCGGCCCCGGCGCAGGGTGGCGATGACACAGTCATGGGGCCATGCGATTTGGCTGATCGCCTTGCCGTCGCTTGGCGCGCGGGGCCGGATGACGAGTTCATGGATGCCCAGACCGGCGACAGCGCCCATACGGACGGTTGTCGCCGGTCCAGCAATGCCGCGCTCAACCGGCGTAAGCGGGGCAGCAGATTCACGTGGTGGAAGGTTTGCCAGGCTCCACCTGCGGCGTTGCCTTGATGGTAGACGCGCAAAAGGGGCAGACCGCGGTCATCGGCCCGCGCCACTGGACCGTGGCCGGGCTGATGGGGCCGCCACAGTTCGGGCAGTGCTCCGGCAGATGACGCTCCCGCGTTTCCTGCTGCGCCTGCACGGTAGCGTTCCGGTTGACATACACGGTAAGCGCCGCTTGCGTGAGCGCGCTGACGGCCACCAGGACCAGGATGCCGGGGAACATCCAGCCCCGCCAAAAGAGGATGGCTAGCCCGATCAGCCAGATCGCGGACTGCACTTTTTCCCAATGGGGCGGCAGTTCGTTCTTGTCGGATTTCCGTTTGCTCATGGGTGTCTCGCTGTGGGTAGGATCAAGGACTATCGACGCAGTATCGCGCTGTGACCCGCTCTGCGCCAAACGTGTGCGGCCTGCTACGCTGGTGAGGGAGCGCGCAGCGGCAGCCCCGCCGCGCGGTAGACCGCATCGACGACGCGCAGGTTGGCGACGCCGTCCGCCGGGGTGGTGGGGTAGGCGGCGCCATCCCGTGCCGCCGCCACGAACGCCCGCAACTGGTGCGTGTAAGTGCTTTCGCCGGCGACACTCTCCACCACGGTGATCTCGCCGCTTTGGAGCTTGAGCCGGTGATACAGATGGGGGAGGAAGGGGTTCAGCACGCCCAGCTTGCCTCTGTCGCCGACGACGACCGCCGAGAAGTCGAGCAAGCGCCGTGACCACATGGAGCAGATGATCCGGCCCGTGCGCCCGTCGTCGAAGCGGAAATCGGCGGTCATGGCGCGGTCCACCCGCTCGTCACGGCCGGTACGGAGTGCGTGCGCGGCGATGACTTGGGGTTCGGCCCCGGCCAGCGTGCGCAGGAGGTGAATGGTGTAGCAGCCCAAGTCCATGGTCGCGCCGCCCGCCAGGTCGAAGCGATAGCGGATGTCCTGCGGCTTGAAGTTGGGCGAGCACATGTGCACTTCGATGTGCCGGATCGCGCCCAGCCGCCCGGACCGAATGTACTCAATCATGCGTAGCGTCAGCGGGTGATAGCGGTAGTGGAACGCCTCCATGAGAACCGCGCCGCTCGCCTGCGCCGCCGCGGCCATATCGGCGGCTTCGGTCGCGTTGGCCGCCAGGGGCTTCTCACACAGCACGTGCTTGCCCGCGGCCAGGGCGCGCAGCGTCCATTGCCCGTGCAGGCTGTTGGGCAGCGGGTTGTAGATCGCGTCCAACACCGGGTCGTCGACCAGGTCCGCATAGGATGCCAGGACGTGGGGGATGCCGTGCCGCCGGGCAAACTCGCGGGCGCGGCCTTCATCGCGCGCGGCAACCGCTACGATTTCGACGCCCGGTATTGCCCGCGCCGGTGCGATCAGCGCGGTGGGTGTGATCCGCGCCGCGCCGAGGATGCCCACGCGGAGGGGGCGTGCGTCACTGCTCATGGCGCACACCCCCTCCGGCGCACGTTATTCGTCGAGCACACCCGGCATCAACCCCAGCGGGAAGGGCGCGGGCCGCTCCACCAGACCGGTCAACTGTACGTGGCGGTGCGCGTCCGACGCGGTGTAGATGGCCTCCATGATCTCCAGCACATGATAGGCGAGATCGCCGCCGGCGCGGTGGCCGCGACCGCTGCGCAGCGCATGGGCCATGTCGGCGACGCCCAAGCCGCGGCTGTTGGCCGTGTAGTGGAAGGGAATCGGGATCTCGTGCCAGTCGTTGCTGCCCATGCGGCGCAGCCGCACCGGCCCGCCAAAGGTGTTGGGGTCCGGCACGCTCAACGTGCCCGCGGTCCCGTAGATCTCGATGCGCGGCAGTTCGGCGGACCAGACATCAAAGGTCGTGATGATGGTCCCCACCGCACCGTTGGCGAAACTGAGCAGCCCGATCACGTGCGTCGGCACTTCGACTTTGATCTTCTGCCCGTATTTGGGCTGGCTGGTGATGGTGCGCTCAGGGAAGGTGGCCCGCGTCGACCCCGTCACCTCGGCGACCGGCCCGATGAGCGAAACCAGCGCCGTCAGGTAATAGGGACCCATGTCGAACATAGGGCCGCCGCCCGGCTGATAGTAGAACTCCGGGCTGGGATGCCAGTGCTCATGGCCGTGTGACATCATAAAGGCGGATGCGCCGATGGGTTCGCCGATCCAGCCGTCGTCGATGAGCTTGCGGCAAGTCTGGAGACCGCCGCCCAAGAACGTGTCGGGCGCACAGCCTACCCGTACCCCACGCGCGGCCGCGCGTTCCAGGAGGCGGCGTCCGTCCGCCGTGTTCAGCGCCAGCGGCTTTTCGCTGTAGACCGACTTGCCGTGATCGATGGCCGCAGTCGCGACCTCGACATGGGCGATGGGAATGGTGAGGTTGACGACGATCTCGATCTCCGGGTCGCTCAGCAGTTGCTCCACGCTCAGCGCCCGGATGCCGTACTCCGCGGCCGCGGCCTGCGCTCGTTCCGAGTCAATGTCGGCGCACGCCACGATGTCGAGGATCGGAAAGACCTTCGGCGACTTGAGATAGATGCCGCTGATGGTGCCACAGCCGATAATGCCGACCTTGGTCATATTGTCTCCCGGTTACCGCAAGGTTGGATGGTTTGGGCGGAGGAAGGAGGTGGGAACTAGGGACTACAGGTTAGGCGGCCGGGGCAGCGTCCAGGTCTAGCTCGGTCGCATACTCCTCGGCAGTGACGACCTGACCGTCGCGCAGATGGAACACTTGGTCCACAAATTCGTCGACCAGACTGTCGTGGGTCGCCATCAGCATGGTGACATTTTGCTCGTGCACAATGGTTTGGAACAGCGTGAGCATCTCACGGCCGGTCTTGCTGTCCAATTCACCGGTCGGTTCGTCGGCCAGGATGAGGCTGGGCCGGTTGGCGAGCGCCCGCGCGACGGCGACGCGCTGCTGCTGGCCGCCGGACAACTCGCCCGGGCGGTGGTCCATCCACTTGGTAAGCCCCACCAATTCGACCATCTCCAGCGTGCGCCGGTGCCGTTCGGCGCTGGG
>CAYJQA010000002.1:0-1442 GCA_964372065.1 uncultured Litorilinea sp. | reverse complement strand
GATGTTCTCGTAGGCGGAGAGCGCGGGCAGCAATCCCAACGACTGGAAGATGAAGCCCACCTGGTGACGCCGCCACTTGGTTAACTTGCCTTCATTCCAGCCGCCGATTTCCTCGCCCAGAATCTGCACAGACCCCTTGGTGGGTTTGTCCAGACCGCCCAAGCAGTTGAGCAGCGTAGTCTTGCCGGAGCCGGAGCGGCCCTTGAGCGCGATAAACGCGCCCCGGCCAATCGAGAGGTTGATCCCGCGCAGCGCAGGGATTTCCAGGTCGCCCAGGCGATAAATCCGCCACAGGTCCACCGTCTGGATGATGGGCGTGCCCGCTGCCGGTGGTACAGTCTGGCGCGCCGCCTGCCCATTGCCGTTGAATAAGGCCAAGAGAAATCTCCTCTACTCCAGCATTCGTATTGAGCGTTACTTGGCGTCGTCGCGCTTGCGCCGGAAGCGCCCGAATAGGCCGCCCGTGGCGCGCTCGCGCTTGACCGTCAGCGCGCCGGTGTGCTCCAGTTTGGGCAGCAGACTGGGGCCACCGCCTTCGACCCGGATCTGCTCCGTGCGCGTCTGCGCGGCGGGCCGGATGAGGATGCCCTCCTCAGTAACTTCCAACTGGGCGTGCCCCTTGATGTGGAACTGCTCCAAGTACTCTTGCGGCACATGCACACGGCCCGCCCGGTCGAGGACTACTAGCTCGGCATAGTGGTGCTCATCCTGGTCGGCGATGGCCACGCCGTCGTCGTCGGTCTGCGGAACATTCAGTTGGCGGATCGTCTCACTCGCCAACATGCCGTCGCGGATGCCGACCACGCGGTCGACATGGCGGGCGATGCCGGGGTCGTGGCTGACGATCAGCGTGGTGATGTGCAGTTCGCGCGACAGCGTCTGGAACGTGCGGTAGATCGTCGCCGCGGTGCGCGAGTCTACCTCGCCGGTCGGCTCGTCGGCCAGCAGGAGCGTGGGGTTGTTGGCTAGCGCCACCGCGATGGCGACGCGCTGCTGCTCGCCGCCGGAGAGTTCGGGCAAATGGTGGTGTATGCGCTGCGACAGGCCAACGATATCGAGCAATTCTTCGGCGCGACGGGTCTTTTCGCGGCCGGTCACGCCGTTTAGCGTCATGGGCAGCATGACGTTGCGGATGGCGTTCAGGTAGGGGACCAGGTTGCGCGTGCTCTGCTGCCAGACAAAGCCCACTTTTTCGCGCCGATAGCGGTTGAGCAGCCGGTCGGGCATTTTGAGCAGGTCGTTGCCGTCGACGCGAATCTTGCCCGCGGTGGGGCGGTCCAGCCCGCCGAGGATGTTCATCAGCGTGGACTTGCCGCTGCCGCTGGAGCCGATGATGCCGACCAACTCGCCTTTGTCAACGGTCAGGTTTAGCCCCTGGAGCGCGACCATCTCCAGTTCGGCCACCTGATAGATTTTGACCAGGTTCTCACAGAGGATAAACG
>CAYJQA010000001.1:32001-33406 GCA_964372065.1 uncultured Litorilinea sp. | reverse complement strand
GCCGCGTGCCCCGCGGGTTGTCGGTCGTGATTTGTGCGCGTGGCGGCGTTCACCGGCGGGCGCAACCTGAAAGGGATGCTATGCCATAGGTTCAGCTTAAGAACGGGATCAATATCCATTATCAGCAGGTCGGTCAAGGCCCGGATTTGGTGATGGTGCATGGATTGACCGGCAACCTGGCAGTCTGGCATCTCCAGATCATCCCGCAGCTGTGGGACCATTTTCGCATCCTCACCTACGACCTGCGCGGCCACGGCTACAGCGACGCGCCCCCCACGGGTTATGCGGCGGACGACATGGCCGCCGATTTGCTGGAATTGCTCGACGCGCTGGGTATCAAGCAGCCGGCGGTCGTCGGGCACAGCTACGGCGCGGACATCGCGCTCTACTTTGCCCTGTGCTACCCGGAGCGAGTGAAGCAAGTGGTCGCCATTGAAGCGGCGCTGCCGGCGATGGTTCACGAGCGCAACCGGGAGGACTGGGAAGGCTGGACGTACTGGACGCGTGTGCTGGAGCGATCCGGCCAGGTGGTGCCGCCAGAGCGGCGCACCGATGTGGACTATCTGCTGCGCCTGAGCATGGAAATCCCCAAGAAATGGGGGCCGCTCAATGGGCTGCCGCGCAATCCGAAGCCTTTCCTGCGGCTCTTGGATACGACGACGCTCGCCCGCGATTATGAGTCGGTCGGCAAGCTGACGCTCGACCAGATTCCAGCCATCCAGACCGACGTGATGCTTCTCTACAGCGAAGCGTCGGCGTTTCTAGGGACCTACCGCTATCTGGCGGCCCATCTCCCGCATGTCCAAGCGACACTGCTGCCGCCGTCCGAATGGGGGCATTTTGGGCCGCTGGAGCAGCCGGCGTTGGTGGCCGAGCACCTGGGGACCTTTCTTAAGCCGGCGACCAACGCGGCGGTGGCCTCTGTGGCGGGGCAAGGATAAGTAGACGCATGGCGCGCTTCCTGCTGGCCTGTTGGCCGTTTGTGGGACACATCAATCCCTATATGAGCTTGGCCCTGGCGCTGCGTGCCCGCGGGCACGAGGTGGCGATCTATACCGACGCCTCGCTGCAAGCCACGGTCGAGGGTCAAGGCTTCCGGCTGTTCCCCTTCCGCCATGTGCGCGAGGAGAGTTGGGCGACGATCCACGCCCGCGAGCGTACGGCGACCGGCGGCCTGCGGTCACTGCGCGTCGGGCTGCGCGCGTTTCAAGATTGGCTGGCCGGTACGATCCCGGACCAAGTGGCGGACCTCCAGCCGATCATCGATGACTGGCAGCCTGACGCGCTGGTCGTCGAGCCGGCCATGTGGGGGCCGATTCTGGTGCTGTGGGAGACCACCCAGGTTCCGGTGGCGATCTTGTCGACGCTGCTCGGCTGCCTGATTCCAGGACCGGAGGGGCCAACG
>CAYJQA010000001.1:31045-31991 GCA_964372065.1 uncultured Litorilinea sp. | reverse complement strand
CCCAACGTGGGGTCTGGGGCTGCCGCCGCCGCGCTCCGCCGGGATGCGGCTGTTGGCCGGTGCGGTTAGCCGCACCACGGATCTGCTGGCGTCGGGTATGCGTCGCCGGGTGGATCGGATTCGCTCCCAGTACGGTCTGCCGCCCATGGGCTGCTCGGTGACTGCCTTCACCGCCCGCCTGCCGCTCTACCTCGTGCCCAGTGTGCGCGAACTCGATTATGATCGTCGCGACCTGCCGCCGAGTGTGCACTATGTAGGGCCGTGCGTCTGGAACAAGGGGACGCAGATCGCCTCGCCGGCATGGCTGGACGAGCTGCCCGCCGACCGGGCGTGGGTGCACGTCACCGAAGGCACAGCCCATTTCCAGGGCCCGTTTGTGCTGCGCGCCGCCGCCCAAGGGCTGGCGCACCAGCCCATGGAAGTGATTATGACGTCGGGGCCGGAGCGCGACCCGGCGACGTTGGGCCTGGGGCCGCTGGCCCCGAACATCCGGGTGGAGCGTTGGGTCAGCCACAACGACTTGCTGCCGCGTTGCGCGGCGCTGGTTACCACCGGCGGGGCGGGCACCGTCATCGCCGCGCTGCAAGCAGGCGTGCCACTGTTGATTGTGCCGACGCATTGGGATAAGCCGGACAACGCCCAACGCGTGGTGGCCGGCGGCGCGGGGCTGCGGCTTGCGCCCAGGCAATGCACGCCTGAGCGTCTGCGGGCGGCGGTGCAGCGGCTGCTGTCCGAGCCAAGCTTTCGGGCCAGCGCGCGCCGCCTGGGGCAACGATTGGCGGAAGCGCCAGGCCCGCCGCGCGCGGCGGAACTGCTGGAAATGCTAGTTGGAAGCACGGTACCGGCTGCGACGGCAGTCGTGAGCAATATACTTTGAGGCAGACTGTCAAGGAGTTCCTGCATGCAGGTCCAGAGTCGCTTGTTTCGTAGTCGTCAGGGCCTATGG
>CAYJQA010000001.1:12079-31035 GCA_964372065.1 uncultured Litorilinea sp. | reverse complement strand
TGCTTTGCCTGGCCGTCATACTCGCCGTGGTTCCGGTATTGGGCGTCGCCGAACATGCTGCGGCCGCGGCCGGCGCCAAGATATTTCTGCCCTATGCGGGGGGGACGCCTGAGGTCGTCCAAGTCAATACCGCGGGCTTTGGCGACTCGCGCAACGATTACGCCTGGTCTATGGCGTGGTACAAGGGCAAGCTCTATGTCGGCACTTCGCGCAACCTCCTCTGTGTGGAAAGGGCAACGCTGGAGTTCTATTTTCCGGACCGGGAATACTACTCGGCCCACCCAGACGAGGGCATCACCTGTCCTGAAGATCGCTACGATATGAATCTCCAGGCAGAAATCTGGCAGTATACGCCGGGCGTCCCCGGCAGCGCCGGGACAGGCGTTTGGAAGCGCGTCTTTCGTTCGCCCAACACGGTTCCCAATCCCCGCGCACTGGGCAAGTTCGTAGCGCGTGACATCGGCTTTCGCGGGATGTTCGTGTATGGCGAGCCAGGCGGTGAGGAGGCGCTGTATGTGACCGGCATCACCGCTGGCGAGTACATACCGGAGATGGCTGCCGATAATCCGCCGCGGATCTTGCGTACGACCGATGGCGTGAACTTCACCGCAGTGGCCGGAGCGCCCGGCGTCCTCAAGACGGCCTTTGGCGACCAGCTTCCCATTGGCTACCGGGCGAGCGCCGTGTATGACGGCCGGCTGTTTGTCAGCGCGAGCGGCGGTCTGACCGGTGACGGCGTGGTGGTGGAAGTCACCGACCCGAACGGGCCGCAGCCTGAATTCCGGCAGATCACGCCGCAGGGGATGCAAGTTTTCGAAATGGCGGTGTATAACGGCTATCTCTATGTGGGCACGGGGGATGTCAAGGAAGGCTATGGCGTGTGGAAGACCAAGGCCGACGGCACGCCGCCCTATGAGTTTATCCCGGTCGTAAAGAGCGGGGCCGGCCGCGGGGCCGACATCACGTCGGTGGTCAGCATGTACGTCTATATGAACCGGCTGTATGTGGGGGCGAGCGGGTGGTACAACACGCTGCTGCCGGCGTCCGAACTGATCCGCATCAACGCCGACGACAGTTGGGACTTGGTCGTCGGCAATACTCGCACGAGCTTCCTCCAGTTCAAGGCCCCGATCAGTGGTCTGCCGGACGGCTTCGGCAATCCGTTCAACGCGCACTTCTGGCGCATGCAGCAGCACGACGGCGCGCTCTTTCTTGGCACGAATGACTGGAGTTACGGCTTTCGTACCCTGCCGGAACTAGATAAGTTGATCGGGTTCCAGTATGGTTTCGACGTCTATATAAGCTGTGACGGCCAGTTCTGGTTTCCGGCGACGTATGACGCTTTTGGCGACGGCCGCTACAACTTCGGCGTGCGGACGATGGCAGCTACGCCCGCGGGCGGCTTCATCGGGAGCACCAACTACGCGCAGGGCGCGCGGACGTGGAAGGCGCGGAGCTTCACGCTGTGTGACGCCCAGGCGGCGGCGACCGCGTCCGCGCCACAACCGCCGTCGCGCCTTGAGGCCGAGATTCAGGCGAGCGGGGTCGTGCTGTCGTGGGACGCGGCGCCCAACGCCGTGCAGTACCATATTCAACGCGCCGAGCACCACCTCAACAAGGATGTCGGCGTGACGGCCCGGGCCGATCTGCCGCCGCAGCCGGCGACGGCGCAGGGGCGTTTCCTGCCCGGCATCGCGGGCGCGGGCGGCCTGCCGCCCGATGCCTGGATTCCTGGGCCGTTCGTCGAGATCGGCACAACCGGGCAGCCTTACTATGTGGATCAGACCACCAAGCCGGAAACGCGATACACCTACCAAGTGGTGGCGGACACCAGCCAGGGCGCAACCACGTCGCCGTCGAACCTGGTGATCGTACCTTCGCTACGTCCGGCGGCCACATTCGCGGAGTTGTCCGGCGCGATCGAGGCGTATGCAGCGCGTGACCAACTCCCACCAAGCGACGCGGCGCAGCTTTCGGCGCTCGTGGGCCAGGCGGAAATCGCCGCGGCGCAGGGTGACTATGCAGAGGCGCTTGATCTGCTGGCCGGTCTTCAGGTCCAGACAGCGCAGATTGCCGGCTCCGGCCAGGACCCAAGTCAAGGGGACCTGGCGATCCTTACGGCGCGACTGGCGCGACGGCTGAGCCTGGCGGAGCAAGGACTCGTAACCATCGAGCCTTGAGGGTCCGGGCGGGCGAGTAGCAGTACAGAGGAGGAAGGATGAGAGCCGCAACACGGGACTCTCCTCAGCGACGACTCGATGGGTAGGTTGCCACACCGCGGCATTCAAGCCGGTGACTTGGGGATGGTTCACCAGACAAGAACGGGGGTGACACAGGCAAGAAGAACCGAACTGAACAGCAGGCAAGGATTCGCACGCAACGGCCACAATCATCGACATCTATCTGCAGCTTCAACGCAATCTCCATTGCTCCGTAAGGTGGCTATCATACTCTGTGCGGTGGGTACAGCCGTTCGAGACCCGAGGAGGTATCAGATGCGTCCAATTGTGCGGATATTGTTGGTGGCCATTTTAGCCGGGATTGCCTTGACGCTCGGAGTGACAGTTCCGAGCGCCATTGCCGCCCCTCCACCATGTGCTGATTTGGTGATTACGAACTTCACGGTCGTTCCGACTGACACGCCCTATGTCGTAGCCGGGCGGAATGCAAGGATTTCCATCACAATACTGAACCAGGGCAGTTGTACGTCCCTGAGCTTTACTGTGCAGTGGTTGCAGGACGACGGTGGGCTATTTACGCCGCCGGGTGGTCCGGCAACCCACCAGGTGGGCGGCCTGGCCGCAGGCGCGTCCACGACCGTCGTGATGGAGTTTGCCTATCCCCAGGCAGGCGATTTCACGTCGGTTGCCACCCTCGATACCACGAATACCGTTGACGAAACCAACGAAAGCAACAACGTGGATATCGAAGGGGTGCGGGTGTGGGCGAATCAGCCGGACCTGGTCGTAACGGGCTTCTCCATTGTACCGGCGACGCCCGCCAAGGGGGAGGAGGCGGCCATTCAGGTCACGGTTAAGAACCAGGGCACGGCCAACGCCGGTCCCTTTGTGGTGCAGTGGACGCAGGATGACACCTTCGCCCCCACCGGACCTTCGAAGCAGGTCACGTCGCTGGCGGCGGGTGCGTCCACCAACGTGAACTTCACCTATGCGTTCCAAGAGGCGCGCGACTACAACACCGTGGTCCGGCTGGACACGGCCAACACCGTGGCCGAGTGGAACGAAAGCAACAACATGGCGATCTTCCCGGTCACGGTGATCGAGACGGCGCCGGACCTGGTGATCACGAACTTCACCATCAAACCGGTGAATCCGGCGCAGAACTTCCCGCAGGATCAACCGGTGGCAGGGCAGAATGCGCTGATCGAGATCACGGTGCTGAATCAAGGCGCCGATCCGGCGGGCGCGTTCGTCGTGCAGTGGAAGTCGGACGTCTTCGCCCCCACCGGCCCATCGTATCAGGTCAGCGGGCTGGCACCGGGCGCTTCCACCGTGGTGCAGTTCGTCTACGCCTTCCCCAATCCGGGCAACTTCCAGACCGAGGCCAGGATCGACACCGACAACGATGTTGTTGAAGCCAATGAGAACAACAACATCCAGATCAAGGCGGTGACGGTGCAGCCACGGGTCGTGGACTTGGTGCTGACCGAGTTCAAGGTCGAGCCGGCCCCGGGTGTGGATGCGAGCCTGCCCATAACGCCGGGCGCGCCGCTGAACCCGGTGCGTGGACGGCTGACGCGGGTCACGATCACGGTCGAGAATCGCGGCAACGTCCCGTCGACCAGCTTCCGCGTGACGTGGGATCCGGGGAACTTCCAGGCTTCGCTGTCAAACCAGATCAACAGCCTGAACTACGACGAGAGCACCACGATCACCTACGACTTCACCTATCCGCAGGCCGGTTTCTTCTTCACGACGGCCAAGGTGGATGATCTGAACCAGGTCTTTGAGTCCAACGAGAACAACAACAACCAGACCAAGCTGATCTTCGTCGAAGAGCAGCTACCGGACCTGATCATCGCCGACATCGAGATGATCCCGGCGTCGCCGGTGGCGGGCACCCCGGCCAAGGCGCGGATCACCGTGCTGAACCGTGGCAACACGTTGGCCGGTACGTCGGTGGTCCACTTCGTGCAGGCGTTCCTCGTGCCGCCGCTCGCCCAGCAGATCGGCGAATTGGGGGTCGCGGATATGGCTGCCCGCACGGCGGTCATCGAGTTCGATACAACCTATGGCTTCGCCGGCACCTTCGATTCCTCAGCGACGGCCGACGCCACGGGTGTGGTGACCGAGCTTGACGAGTTCAACAACACCCGCACCGAGAGCGTGGTCGTGCAAGTTCCGACGCAGGACCTGGTGATCACCCAGGTGCGCGTCGAAGAGGCGACCTGTGGTGTGGATCTCCTGACGCTGGCCGAGGTACAGGCGCTACAGTCTGGCGAGGTTAGCGCCGCGGCCACGGTCGAACCGCAGTTGAACGAGAACCAAACCTACCAAGTCTGCGTGACCGTTCAGAACTTGGGCAACACGGCGGTCGGTTCGTTCGTGGTCTCCATGGACCCGGATGCGTTCGATCTGTTCGTGCCGAGTCTGGACACGCTGACTCAGCAGGTTGATAGCCTGGGCGCCGGTCAAGAGACGGTGGTGGCCTTCAACACCGTCTGGCCGCAAGACGGCAACTTCACCATCAATGCTCTGGTGGATGCGTTCAACACGGTCGTCGAGACGAATGAGAGTAACAACCTCTTCATCTACGATGTGATCGTGGTGCCCACCGGGCCGGACCTGGTGATCTCCGAGCTAGTGATCGGCGACCAGTTCGACGAAGACTTCATCGCCGGGCGCCAGCATCCCATCGAGTGTCTACCGATCGACCGCATCGACGCGGCAGGGGCGGGGGAACACAACATCCCGCCGCAGGTCGTGCTAGTCGAGCCGCGGCTGGATGAAGACTATCCGACGCGTGTCTGTATCAAGGTGTCGAACATCGGCACGCGACCGTCGGGCGCGTTCGTCGTCGAGTGGAACGCGGATACCTTCGACCTGATCACCACCGGACCGACGACGCTCTCCGAGCAGGTCGCCAACCTCGATCCGGGCCAGTCGAAGATCATCGTGTTCGACTTCGTCTACGTGCAGGTCGGTACGTTCCACACGGTGGCGCGGGCGGATGCGCATGACACTAATCCGCTGGACGCCATTGTCGGCGATGTCGAGGAGCTGAACGAAGAGAACAACCTGGCGATCGCCGATGTGGTGGTGGACACGACCAAGCCGGACCTGGTGATCGACCAACTGACGATCGCGGCGGCCTTCGTGCCTGGACCGAGCGTGGCGCAGACTTGCCAACGCGGCGACGTCGGTGTGTCCGCGGTCGAGCCGGTTGTGATCCAGGGGCGGGCCGTGGAGGTCTGTATCCTGGTCCGCAACCAGGGCGGCCAGCCGAGTGGTCCGTTCGTCGTGGCCTGGAATCCTGACACGTTCGGCCTGATCGTGCCGAGCGCCGGGACGATCTCCCAGCAAGTCGACAATCTGAATCCGGGGGAGACGGCGTTGGTCGTGCTGGACTTCGAGTACAACGCGTTCAACGAGTTCCGCACCATCGCCCAGGTGGACTTCTTCAACGCCGTCCAAGAGTCGGTGGAGGGCAACAACGAGAAGATCCTGAACGTCATCGTTAACCCGGCCCCGATCAATCTGCGGATCGACTCGTTCACCGTTTCACCGAATCCAGTGGATCGCGGCAGCGCGATCGAGGCCACGATCAAGGTCTGCGAGAACGCGAACGAGTATCCGACCGGGGCGTTCACAGTCGAATGGCAGCCCACGGGCGACGGTATCTTCAACCCGACGGCGCGGGTCCAGGGGCTGCTACCGGGCCAGTGCGAGACGGTGAAGTTGCAGTCTACGATCCTCATCGCCGATGTCTACACCAGCAAGGCGTTGGTCGACACCGGCAAGGAGATCATCGAGACGAACGAAAACGACAACACCGCCACGACCTCCATCGATGTGCAGCCGCGCCGAACAACGCTGCAGCTTGACTTCACGAACATCCACATCAACCAGGCGTTCGAAGACGGGCTCGACGGCAACGGCGAGTATGAGGTGGCGCTCATTCTCGTAGACCCGACGGCGACGAACGACTGCGACATCTCGCTGGATACGGGCGGCGGTCTCTTCGGTCTGCCGGATATCCCGATCGAGGGAGATGGGATTCGCTGCCGCAAGGCGACGAAGGATGATTCTGAGGACGGCGACAACTTCGATCCGAACGTCGCATTCAATATCACGCTGGAGGAGTCGTTCCCGATGCTCTTCGGCGCAGTCGCGGTCGAAGAGGACGATCTGGTCGACGTCTCTGAGTTCGCGGGTCTTGTCTTCCAGTTCTGGCCTTCCGAGGACTATCTCAACGTTGGTGATGAGACAGTCTCGGCGCAGTTCGGAGACCCGCCAGAGCTGGGCGGCAGCAACTCGTGCGGGAGCGACGGCGCGTGCTATACGTTGACCTACCAGATCAACGTCATCGACAAACCGGCGCCGTTCTTCCTGAGCACGGTTGCCGCCGAAGTTGGCGCGGCAAGCACACAAGCGGAGCAACCCGGCCCGTTGGCTGCTCCCACCCTCGTAGTGCCCGACCGGTGGGCCGATACGATGCCTGAGTACATGGAACTGCCGCCCGGTGTGGTATGGCCGGAAGGCTGGCAGGGTTGGAAGACCGGTACAACCGGGGAGACTGATACCAACAATCTGTATCTGCCGCAGCTAGGCGACTAAGTAGTCGCAGTATCGTGAGGCTTGCCGTCGCTGCCGGTTGTCGACCGCAGAGACGGCAGGCCCGGCTGCCGGTGATCACACCGACACCAACCTGGCCCACCCCCGGGGTCAGGTTGGTGTCGGCGGTTCATACGGCAGCGCCGTGAGTTATTGGCATTTGCACTGGATAAGGCATGCTATGGTCCCGTCGCCCGCGCAAGTACATCAACCTCAACCCCGGACGAAGCGCCGGTTCCGCCCGGTCGTGCTGCTCCTGACCCTGCTCGCGCGCTATGCGCCAGAAGCGCAGCCACGCGTGCAAAAGAGCGTGATCCGGGCCTGGTATCAATTCTTGAGCGCCCCCGGCAGAGCCGCCGACGTGGCGATGATGAATTACGGCTATGCCCCCCTCGGCGAGCCGGGGACGCCGCTCGAGCTGGCCGCGGAGGAAGAAGCCAACCGTTACGGCATCGCGCTGTATCACCGGGTGGCGGGCGCGGTCGATCTGCGGGGGAAGGATGTGCTGGAGATCGGCTGTGGACGGGGCGGCGGCGCGGCGTTTATCAAGCGACAGTTCGCGCCGCGCAGCGTGACGGGGGTTGACTTTGCCGAGAAGGCCATCGCCTTCTGTCGCCGCCGCTACGCCATCGACGGCCTACAGTTTGTGACCGGGGACGCCGAACGCCTAACGTTTCCGGAGGCTTCGTTCGACGCGGTGGTGAATGTCGAGTCGTCCCACTGCTATCCGCATTTCGACCGTTTTGTGCAGGAAGTCAAGCGCGTGCTGCGCCCCACGGGCCACTTTCTGTTCGCCGATTTTCGTCCGCAACCGGCGGTCGAGTCGCTGCGCGATCAACTGCGGCTGTCGGGCCTGACGATGGTGGAGGAGGAACGAATAACGCCCAATGTGGTGCGCGCCCTCGACCTCGACACGGAGCGCCGGGTGGCCTTCGCCCAGCGCCACATTCCCGGGCCTTTGCGCGACATCTTCAACGATTTCGCGGGTGTGCGCGGCAGCCAAGCGTATCAGGAGTTCCAAAGCGCAAAGACAGAGTATCTGCGCTTCGTTCTGCAGAAAGTATGAGCTGACGAGGAGATGACGATGCAGGTCCAAACACCGCGATCCAATGGCGCAAGCCGCGCAACAGCCGAGACAAACGACGGCGCCGACATCCTAGACCAGGTGATGACACGTGTCCCGGGTCTGATGGAGAAGCACGAGCTTGAGCTGTTACATCAACTGGCCCGCCAAAGCCGGGGGACCATTGTGGAGTTGGGGGCGGCCTGGGGGCGTTCCACCGTCGCCTTGTGTCTCGGCGCCCAGACAAACGGGGTCGATGTTGTGACGGTGGACGCGTTTGCGTCGTTGATGCAAGGCTCCGAAACCGAGGAGCCTGTGCTGCCCGACGATCTGGAGCCGCCCACGAAAGAGGGGCTGCGCGACAATCTGGCCGCCTTCAGCCTAACGGCCCGGATTATCGACGGGCAGACCTGGCAGGCGGCGGAGCAGGTGGATACCCCCGTGGCGTTCCTCTTTCATGACGCCGATCATCGGGGCGAAGCAGTCGCGCGGGACCTGTCCGTCTGGGCGCCCAAATTGACGCCAGATGCGATCATTGCCTTCCACGACTACGAGCAGGAGGTCTGGCCCGGCGTGAAGGAGGTGGCCGATGATTGGGCGCAGCAGCACGGCTGGCACAAGGCGGAGCGCGCGGGGTATCTCCAAGTCTTTCGACGGGGGGTGTCTGTGCAGAACGGCGCGCACAATGGCGTCGAAGCTGGCATGGCGGAAGCCGTGGCTGCTCCGGACGCCGCGGCGGCTTCTGCGGCGACGGCCGTGGCCCAGGCCTATCTACAGGCCTTCAGCGCCCACGATCTCGAGGCCAGCATGGCGTTCTTTGCCGACGACGCCGTACTGGTCTTCCTGGTCAAGCGATTTGTCGGGCGCGAGGAGATCGAGCAATGGCACAAACAGCGCTTTAGCGCCAAGGTCGAAATCTTGAGCATCAACGCCACGAAGGCCGTGGGGGATACGGTCACGGTCGAGGCGATTGTCACTTCCAGCCGGCTCAAGTGGTGGAAGATCAAGTTGCTGGGCCTAGCCATCATACGCGTGGCCGAGAACAAGATTCGCACCATCGATCTCCGGCCGATTCGACCGCTGAAGTAGAGCGTGGAGGCGAACCCGTGCGCATCACGATCCTGGCTGTCGGCACGCAAGGGGATGTGCAGCCCTATATCGCGTTGGGACTGGGCTTGCAGGCGGCGGGCGATACGGTCCGCATTGCCACCCATGCCGGCTTCGAGTCGCTGGTCCGCAGCCGGGGCTTGGACTTCGCCCCCGTATCGCCCGATCCGCGGGCGATTGTGGAAAGCAACACCGGCAAGAGTTGGCGCGACAGCTATCACAATGGGCTGCTTTATGTGCATGGGCTGCGGAAGCTGGCCGCACGGGTGATGCATGAGCGCGTGACCTCGAGCTGGCAGGCTTGCCAGGGCAGCGATGCGATTGTGGCATCCGGCCTGGGGCTGCTGTCCGGTTACCATATCGCCGAGAAGCTCAAGGTCCCGTTGATCCGCGCCTTCACGGTGCCGGCAACGCCGACCCGCGCCTACCCGGCTAACTTCGTGCCGCCTGCGCTGCGGTTGGGTGGACGCGTCAACCGTCTGACCCATCAGTTCACGCTCCAGCTCTTTTGGCTGCTGCTGCGCGGTCAGGCCAATGCGGCGCGGCGCGCGGTGCTTGACCTGCCGCCGCTCCCGGTACGCGAGCCGTTTGGGGCCATGGACCGGGCGGGTGCGCCGGTCCTGTACGGCTACAGTCCGGCGTTTGCGCCGCCGCCCAGTGATTGGGGGGATGCGCACCAAGTGACGGGGTACTGGTTCTTGAACCACGTGTCTGCGTGGCAGCCGCCCGATGCATTGCTCGATTTTCTCGCGGCCGGGCCACCGCCGGTCTACGTCGGCTTTGGCAGCATGACCAATCAGAACGCCGGGGAGATCGCCCAAATGGTAGTGGCCGCGCTGGAGCGGACCGGGGCGCGCGGTGTGCTGCTCACGGGGTGGGGCGGGCTGGACACGGTCAAGACCGCGGACAACATCTACACCTTGCAGTCGGCGCCGCATGAGTGGCTCTTCCCCCAGATGGCGTTGGCCGTGCATCATGGCGGCGCGGGCACCGTGGCAACTAGTCTTTGTGCCGGTGTGCCCATGATTGTCATTCCGTTTTTGCCGGATCACCTCTTCTGGGGCCAACGCGTGCACGCGTTGGGGATTGGTCCCCGCCCGATCATGCGGCGTCAGCTATCGGTCGAGCGGCTGGCCGGCGCGATCGCGACCGCCCTGCGTGACCCGGGCATGAAAGCGCGCGCGGCGGCGCTGGGCCAACGTGTGCGCGGCGAGGATGGCGTTGGCCGCGCGGTCGATGCGATCCATGCGTATCTGTGACGGCGCGCCGTGGTGAAGGAGGTCAGACTGTGGCGGAGGAACTGATTGGGTTGATTCCGGCGGCTGGGAAGGGCGTGCGACTCGGTCTGCCCTATCCCAAGGAACTGTATCCGATAATTCGCGATAACCGCTTCAAGCCCATAGCCCAATTTGTCGTCGAGAATCTGACGACTTCGGGGGTGCAGCACATCGTCTTTGTCGTCAACGAAACGAAGCACCAGCTCATCGGGTACTTCGGCGACGGCAGCCGCTTTAACTGCTCCTTTAGCTATGTGGTGCAGGAACACCGGGGCGACGGCAACTCGTCCACCTCACCGGGGCTGGCACATGCATTGGCCTCGGCGCATCACCTGGTACGCGGGAAGACGGTGTGCTTTGGCATGGCCGATACGATCATCGAGCCGGTCGACGTGTTCGGGCGTCTGCTCGCAGCGGCGCGGCCGGAAGACCAGATCGTGCTGGGACTCTTCCCGGTGACACGTCCCGAGAAGTCCGGCATGGTTGACTACGATAGCGACGGCTGTGTTCGGCGCGTTGTGGATAAGCCGTCCGTAACTGACCTGCAACATGGCTGGGCGTGCATTGCCTGGCGGCCGGGTTTTGGCGATTTCCTCTATGAGTCGGCCTGCCGGCGTCACGTAGCTGACTTTGCCACGATCCTGAACAACGCCATCGCCGCGGGCATGGCGTGCCGCGGCGTTGTTCTAGACCAAGGCCATTACTCCGACTTGGGCACGTACGACGAAATCGCCGAACTGGAGCGCAAGTCGCGGAGCTAGCAGCTGTGCGCCCGTACACCGTGAGGGGAACCATCGATGGATGATGACTGCGTGGAAATCCCGGATTTTGTGGAAGCGGAAGCCGTGGAGACGATCGCCGGGGATCTGCTGCTGCTCACCTTTCCCGACAAGCTACGCTTCTACACGCTCTCCAACGTGTTTGAGGCGGAGTTGCTGTACAACGAGATCATGGTTGTGCAGGAATACACGCAGCCGCCCATCACGCTAGGGGAGGCGAGCTGCGTGGTCGATGCGGGCGCAAACATCGGCCTGTTCACCTATTACATCAAGTCAAGGTTTCCCGATGCGACCGTGTACGCCTTCGAGCCGATGGCGGAGACCTTTGCCGTGCTGGAGCGCAACGTCGCGCTGAATGCGCTGGACGGCGTACACCTGTTCAATTTTGCCCTCGGCAGCGGGGATTGCGCGGAGCGGGACTTTGTGTACTATCCCAACATGACTGCCAACTCGACGGCGACGCCGGCGTCCAAGGATCACTTCCAGCAGGTCTTGTCGGATTGGCGCGACGAGGAACAGGCGCGGCATCTGGTGACCGCTGCGGCTCGCGTGCTGCCGGTGCGGACGTTGTCCTCGGTGTTGGCTGCCGAACAGATCGGCACGGTCGATCTACTCAAGATTGACGTGGAGGGCGACGAGTTGGAGGTGCTCCGGGGGATCGCGCCGGAGCATCAGGCGCGCATCAGGCAAATTGCAGCCGAGATCCACGGCGATGAACTGGTTACTCAGTGTCAGGCATGTTTGGAGGGGATGGGGTACAGCGTCACGCTGGAACAGGGGATGACCACGACCGCCTGGTGCTCATACCTCTACGCGGTTCGTCCGTAGGCAAAGGCAGACACCGACTGGGGTGTCCTGCGCGGCGCGAAACCAGCGCGCCGGGCGGCGGCGCGCAGTGGCTAGGGTGTAGTGGGGCCCGCCAGCGCCAGCACGTCATGGACCAAATCGAGAATACTGGACCGGTCGAATGGCTTGGCGATGGTGCGATTGGCGCCGATGACCGCGGCGACCGCGAGAAAATCCGAGCCCAGGTATCGGCCGCCGCCGGACATGGCGATGATCTTGAGGCTGCGCCCGATGGCGCGCAGCTCCATGATGGTCGCCAGCCCTTCCTGGTCGGGCATAATCAAATCCACAATGGCTAGGTCCGCGCCTACTTCGATGCACCGCGCGGCGGCCCCCACACCATCCGCCAGCTCGGTCACCGTATGGCCGTCCGCCTCAAGCACTTGGCGCAGGACGGAGCGGATGAGGTCGTCGTCGTCGATAATCAGGATATTGGCCATGGCGCGTTGCTGTGCTCACTACTCTACACTAAAGCGTTACGAATTGCCTCACCCACGGATTGGGCGTTGAACGGCTTGGTGAGGAAGCTGCGGATGCCCGCGTTATGAAACGCGGCGGTTTCAACCGGTTCGCGATGGCCCGACATAAGGATGACGGGCAGCTTGTTGCCGTGTGCGGTGAGTGCCTGGGCCAACTCCAGCCCGGACATGTCGGGCATGATGAAATCCGTCATGACCAGATCGACGCGCATGGTCGGTTGGGCAAGCAGGGCCAATGCCTCGTGACCGCTTCCCGCTGTAAGTACATGATAACCTAACTGGGTTAACAGCGTGAATAGCGCGCTGAGGATGGGCGCTTCATCGTCGACGACGAGGATGCGTTCCGTCCCGCGCAGCGCCGCGCGCGCAGGCGGCGGCGCGGGCGAGGCCTGTGTCGCGACACGTGGCAGGTAGATGGAGAAGGCCGCGCCCTGACCCGGCGCGCTTTCGACATGAATACCGCCGCCGCTCTCGTTGACAATCCCGAAGACGACGGAAAGCCCCATGCCGGTGCCCTCGCCAGGCCGTTTGGTCGTGAAGAACGGCTCGAAGATGCGGCTGAGAGTGGCCGTATCCATGCCGCGCCCCGTATCGCGTACCGTCAGGCGGACATACGCGCCGGGGTCCAGTTCGCCGCCGGCGGTCGGGAGACTGTTGCGGAGGTCAACATCCTCCAAGGCGATACTGAGGATGCCGCCGGTTTCGCGCATGGCGTGGAAGGCGTTGGTACACAGGTTCAGCACGATTTGGTGGACTTGACCCGGAACCGCCAGCACCATCCCGGCGTCAGCATCAATGGCCGTCCGTATTTCGATGTGTGGAGAGAGGCCGGAGCGCACCAGTTGGACCGCTTCTTTGACCACACTTTGCAGGCGGATGGGCGTGGGCCGGGTCTGTGTTTCGCGGCGACTGAAGGCCAAGATCTGCGCAACCAGACCGCTGGCCCGGTCGGTCGCGGTGCGAATCTGGTCCAGATTGGTGCGGAGCAAGGTATTGGGCTGCGTCGCATCCAGGCTGAGATCGACGCACAGGCGGATCGGCGTCAGGATATTGTTGAAGTCATGGGCGATGCCCGCGGCCAACTGGCCGACGGCGGCCAGCCGGTCTTGTTGGGCAAGATTCTGGCGGCGACGGCGCGCCTCCGTCACGTCGCGTACCAGCAGTACCCAGCCTTGGATGACGCCCGCGTCTTGCAACGGCTCGGCGGCGATCTCGAAGGCAGTGTCGTCGGCGGGCAAGACAATCTCTTGCGGCAGGCGCGGCTGTGGGGCACGGGAGAGAAAGCGGAAGGCGGGCAGTCCGCCGAGGTCCGTGATGACGTCGCCAGTGGAAGCGCCGGCCAAGAAGGCCAGAAAGCGCTCACCCTCCGGGTTCACCATGAGGATGCGCGCCGAGGCATCCAGCAGCGCGACGCCTTCGGGGACGGTGCGCAGGATTTGGGCCAGTTGGCGGGCCTGCTCTTGGGTGCGGGTGAGCAGCGCGGCGCGGTCGATGGCAATGGCCGTCTGGACCGCCAGCGCCTCGAGAAATTTGAGCCACTCGGCGTTGGGTTCCAGCGGTGAGCGATTGAAGACCTCCAGGACGCCGAGTAGATGCGACTGGGCCACCAGCGGGACGCTATAGTGAATGACGAAGCCTTCTGCCTGCCACAGCGCCGCGCGCGGCGATTCTGGCGTGTCGCCCGTGATGTGGCGCGACTCGGTCCGGCGCTCGCGGGCGGCGCGGCCGGCGAGTCCAACGCCAAGCGGCAGGGCGCTGGTGCGTATGGCGTCGCCGTGAAAGCCCACGCCGGCGGCATATTCGAGCAGTTCACGGTCGGCGTCGTAAAGCAAGACGGCGGCCGCATCCACCCGGAGTTGAAGGGCGACCTGCTCCACGACCGTCGCCAGCGAATCGACCAACCGGTGCTGTGAGATGATGGAGTCGTCGATGATGTGCAGTGCGTGCAGGCGATCCAGGCGCAGGTTGGCCTGTGCGTAGAGTCTGGCATTGGCAATCGCGTTGCCGGCCTGGTCGGCCAGACCGCGCAATAGGTCCAACTCGTCATCGCTGAACTGGCGGGACGCGCCAATGGTAAGCACGTGCAGATAGCCGATGACCTCCTGGCCGCGACCCATGTAGGCGGCGACCATGGTGCGAATGCCGAAGTGGGCATACAGGTCGGCGTTGACCGATCTCTCGACGGCCTGAACGTCGGGGTGAATCGTGATGGGCTGGACCGCGCCGAGGCTCTGCCACGTGGCCGCCGAGATCGGCCGATGGTGGCGGGTGTAGGCCGGTGGCAACCCGGTGGCGGCGGCAAGGTAGAACACTTGACGCTCGTCGTCGAACAGACTAATGGTGGCCGCGGGCACGGCAAGGGCTTGGACGGCCTCCTCGCACACGGTCTTGAGCACGGTTTCCAGGTTGATCTGGGCGTTAAGGCGGCCGGAAGTACGCAGCAGCGCCTGCGTGCGTGCGACCTCGCGGCGGAGATGCTCGCGTGCCTCATAGCTTTCGGTGACATCGCGCACATTGAGCACGACGCCGCCGACGGCCGGGAGATGCAGGAGGCTGCGGATACTTGTCTCCAACATACGCCAGGAGCCGTCATTGTGCCGATAGCGGCATATTGTGTGCTGAAGCTGGCCCGGATTGGCGAGGCTGCGCTCGAATGCGGCGGAAACGTGCGCGAAGTCATCCTCATGTACACGCCGGAAGATACTGGCGCCGATAGTCCGGCTGGGCGGAAGGCCCAACACACGCTCGACGGATGGGCTGACGTACAGGGTCTCGCCGGTACGGCTGATGACCGTCACAATATCCACGCCGTGCTCAATGAGGTGGCGGAAGCGTTCCGCTTCGGCGCTGCGCGCGGCTTCGGCCTCGCGCAGCGGTGTGGTGTCGGTGACCAGCACGGCAAACCGGCCGGGCTGTGGGCAGAACGCGGCGACCTGGAAGTACTTGTGCAACACGCGGTCATACTGCTCGAACTGGGTGGCCTGCCCGGTTTGGGCGACTTTGCCATAGCGCTCGATCCAACTCGCCTCAATGCCGGGCAGTACTGCGCGCACGGTCTTGCCCACGATATCCGCCGCGGCCAGCCCGGTGATCCGTTCAAATGCAGGGTTGACAGTGAGGAAACGATAGTCGTTGGGGTGGCCGTGCTCGTCGGTGAGAATTTCGTGCAGGGCGAAGCCGTTTTGCATTTGCGTGAACAACTCGCGATAGCGCGCTTCGGCTTCGCGGCGGCGAGCGCGCTCTTCGGCTTCCCCCAGTTCGCGTTCGATGGCCGGCAACAAGCGAGAAAGACGGTCTTTTAAGATGAAATCACGCGCGCCGGCGCGCAGGGCGTCCACCGCCATTTCCTCGCCCACCGCGCCGGAAGCGATGAGAAACGGTAGGTCGAGCCCGGTCTGCCGGACGATCTGCAGGGCAGCTAAGGCGCTGAAATGGGGCAAATTGTAGTCGGCGATGACGACATCCCATGTCTGGTCCGTCAAGGCCGCATGCATGTCGTCGGCAGTCTCGACGCGCGTCATTTGCAGCGCATAGCCGCCACGCCGCAGCTCACGCGCCAGCAGGAGGGCATCGTCGGCGCTGTCTTCGACCAACAGCACGCGCAACGGGCGGGTCATGGCGCGTCCCCCTCCCGGCGGGGAGCAGGTTCGTTGAGCAGCAGCCAATAGAAGCCCAGTTGGCGCACGGAGTCGGAGAACTGGTCGAAGTCGACGGGTTTGACGATATAGCTGTTGACGCCGGCGCGGTAGCCCGCAATGAGATCGCTTTCTTCCTTGGAGGACGTTAGGATCACAACCGGGATCATCTGGGTGCGGGGGTCGGCGCGCAGGCGGCGCAAGACCTCAAGGCCGTCCAGCTTGGGCAGCTTTAGGTCTAGGAGAATGAGTTGGGGCTGGATGCGGGTATCGCGGTCGCGATACGCACCGTCGCCAAAGAGATATTCGAGCGCCTCGACGCCGTCACGCGCCACTTCGATGGAATTAGCCAGGCGATGCCTGCGCAGTGCGCGCAGGGTCAGGATTTCGTCGTCGGGGTTGTCCTCGACCAAGAGGATGGTTTTGTCGTCCATCTGTCTGTCCCTTTCGCCAGTTGGGGCGGCGGCGACTTTATGTGCCCAGTGTGAAGCGAAACTCGGCACCTGCATTCACGGCCGCTTCCGCCGAGACATGGCCGCCGTGCCGATGTACGATCCGTTGAACGGTGGCCAGGCCGATGCCGGTTCCCTCGAATTCTTCGAAGCGGTGGAGACGCTGGAACGCGCCGAAGAGCTTATCGGCGTAAGCCATGTCGAAACCGGCGCCGTTGTCGCGGACGAAATAGACGCGCTCACCCTGTTCGTCATGAGCGCCGATCGTGATCTTGGGGTCGGGCTGTTTGGCGGTGAATTTCCAGGCATTGCCGAGCAGATTTGCCAAGGCGACGCGGAGCAAGTGGGGGTCCGCCGTCGCGACAAGATCGGGCTGGATCTCCACATGGACGCGGCGCTCCGGCTGGCTCGCCTGGAGCTCGTCCAGCACCGTGCGCGCCATTTCGGAGATGTCCACTGACTGGCGATTCAGCTCGGCGCGCGTGACGCGTGAGAGGCTGAGTAGGTCGTCGATGAGCTGCGCCATGCGGCGGGTGGCATTCCGGATCCGCTGCAGAAACTCGCGCCCCTCTTCGTCAAGGGCTGGGGAGTAGTCTTCGAGCAGGGCGGTGCTGAAGCCGTGGATGCTGCGCAGGGGGGCGCGCAGGTCGTGGGAGACGGAATAGCTGAAGGCCTCCAGTTCGTGGTTGACGGACGCCAGTTCGGCGGCGCGGCGCTGCAGGTCTTCGTTGAGCCGCCTGATCTCGGCTTCCGCCTCTCTGCGCCCGGTGATGTCCATGTTGACCACGACCGCGCCGATGATCTCCTGGTGGTCGTCGCGCAGAGGGATCGCCGAACTGAGAATGGCTTTGCGGGTCCCGTCAAAGCAGTCAATCTCGATCTCCTCGTTGATGGCAGCCTCGCCGTGGGTGATGGCGCGTACACCTGACCACTCGGTTGGCTCGATGGCTTCGCCGGAGTGCAGGCGGCGGCCCCGGTGGCTGCCGGGCAGGTCGTTACTGCCGGCCCAAATCTGTTGACCGGCCGGGTTATCCAGCGTGACGTTGCCCTGGTCGTCGAGCAGCCAAACGCCCAGGGGCATGGCCTCGATCATGCGCTTGAGCAGGGCCTGCGTGCGGCGTTCCTGCCGCTCGGCCTCGACGCGGCGGGTGATGTCGTGGACAGTGGACCGGCTGCGGACGTAAGCGCCATCGGCGTCTTTGATCGAGGTCGCACTCAGCGACACGGTGAAGGTGCTGCCGTCTTTGCGCACCATCTCGAATTCGAGCTCATTGATGAAGCCGTCCCGCTGGAAACGTGGAAAGCTCTCGCTGAAGATCGCCCGGCTGGCGGGCGTGATGACATCGGCAAAGCCCAGCTTGCCGATGACCTCGTCGCGGGTGTAGCCCAGCCAGTTCAACTCGGTCTCGTTGATCCGGACGAAGATGCCCCGTCTGTCGAGCGAGTGGTAGCCGCAGGGGGCGCGGTCATAGAGGTCGCGGATTTCGTCGGAATACGCGGTCACGACAGCGGCGGCCTCGCGGCGCGCCTTGATATCGCGTTCAAAGAAAAAGTAGTTGGCGACGAGCGACGCGGCGGCAATCGCCGTGATCAGCGCAAACGTAACTGCCGTGGCGCGGGCGGATGCCGCGGTGGCAGCGGTTTGGCGTTCGATCAACGCGGCCTCGTCGCGGGCCATGGCGCCGATGGCGGTCCGAATCTCACCCATGATCGTGCTGCCTTCACCGGCGAGAATCAACTGGCGCGCGGCTTCAAAGCCTATGTTTCGCCGCACGCCCACGCCATTCCGGAGGGTGTCCAGTCTGGCTAAGATGAGGGGTTCCAGTGTGGCGAACTGCGCCTGCCGGGCCGGGTCATGCGCCGTAGCCGCGCGGATCCGGGCGATCTGCTGATAAACGATGGAGAGGGCCGCGGAATACGGTTCGAGGTAGCGCTCATCGCCGGTGATTACATAGCCGAGCTGGCCGGCTTCGGCATTGCTGAGCAGCGCCATGGTACGGTCAAGCTCAGAGGCAAGGGCATGTGAAAGCACCAACCGTTGGTTGTTGCGAACCAACGTGCTGGCATTCTGGAACGTGATGAACGCCATCGCCCCGAGCGCCAACAGCACGACCACGTACCCCAGCGCGATTCTACGCTCTATCGGCCATTTCATTCGGTAGCTCCAAGACAGTCCACGGGCGGCCTGTGTCTCGGCAAGGTATGAGCAGCGGTAGGCTCGCAGTTTCCTGAGACGAGTCGATCGCCTAACGGCGACCTAAGGCGGGCAGACTCAACGGCGCTGCCCAACACAAGACCGGCTGCGCGTCCGGTGAGCAGCATGAGGGGGGCGATGTGCCGATCCGGAAGGCTGACGCGGTCGGCAGAAGTGGAATACAGACACAGTTCGCATGAACCGTGAGACATGGGAATATCGCTTCAAACCTGCACGTCTTGTCGTTACCCGTGAGTATAGCCTGCGCCCGCCGAGAGCACAAGGGACAAATGTCGGCTGCCCAACGCATGCAACAACGTCCGGCGAGCT
>CAYJQA010000001.1:8995-12069 GCA_964372065.1 uncultured Litorilinea sp. | reverse complement strand
GCTTCGCACTTGGCGGCTCGTTTCGACACTGCATTTGGGGAGGTACAGTAGCACATGGCGATCCAGTTTTCAGAGAGCGATCAGACTCTGGCGGAGACATTGCGGCGCACGATCACGGCGATCCAGGGTGAGACGATCACCGTGCGTGAGCTAATGGAGTTGATCGGCGACCGCAGTCTGCTGGTCTTCTGCATTGTCCTGACCATTCCGTTTCTGCTGCCCGTCTCGATCCCCGGCGTGAGTACGGTCTTTGGGTTGGTGATCATCTTGATCGGCGCGAGCATCACGCTCAACCGGGCGCTGTGGATGCCGGATCGTTTGCAGCGCCATCAACTGACGACCGCGCAGCTTGTCCCCATGCTGGAGAAGGGCGCGGAGTTCTTCCACAAGCTGGATCGCTGGGTGGGCGTGCGTCTGAGTCGGCTGACGCATGGACCGGCGGCGACGCGCATCAACGGCTTCAGTCTGCTGGCGGCGGGCGTCCTGCTGCTTTTTCCGCTGAGCTTCATCCCGTTTTCGAATACGCTGCCGGCGTTGGCGGTGCTGTTTCTGTCCGTGGGGATGCTGCAGAAAGATGGGTACAGCGTCCTGCTGGGGTATGTCGCGCTGGTGCTGACGGTTGTCTATTTTGGGGGGCTGGCGGCCGCGGTCATCTTCGGCGGGCAGGCGCTGCTTTCGTAGCGACAACCGCGTCGCCCAACAAAACGGAAGCCGCGCGGGCGCCGTGCGAGCGCGGCTTTTTGATTTCCGGCGGCTAGGCCCATGCGGACCAAGCCAGGAGCACTTGCGCGGCCAACAGGACGGGGAAGGCGGTCGCGGCATAGCGTGTGGGCAAGCCGCGGAAGCGCGCGAAGGCTTGGACGCTGTGCGCCACGGCGATCAGGATGACCGCGCCCAGGCCGATCCATGCCGGGGGCGCGGGAGCCTGGAGCACCCAGTTGAGCGCCTGGCCGGCCACCGCGACCAAGATCAGCGCATAGATCGCGATGGTCTCCCACAGGTCGCGCAGACGACCAAACAGTTGCCAGTAGATCAGGGCCGCCACGGCGACGGGGAGCACCAGCCAGGGCGAGGGCCAGGTCCATACCGTGAGCGACGCAAAGCCATAGGCGTACGCGATGTAGGCCCAGACGAGATGCGCGTGACCCGCGCCGTCCGGCAGCACGCGGGACTGTAACAGGGGCAGCGCGAGCAGAGTCAGGACGAGGCCAAAGATCAACGCGGCCTTGTAGCCCTGGCCGACCGGCGCGGGTGACAGCAGCGCCACCAAGCACGCGGCGGCGACCACGCCGGCACAATAGCCGGCGCGCTGGGAGGCGGCGTCCTGCGGCGCACGCAGCCACAGGACAAGGCAGACGACGGCGGCGACCGTAGCTAGCGCGGCGACGGCAAGGCTAATCATGGGTTAGTGCCCGTTGCCGGTCGTCGTGACCGTGGGCAGGCGCGCCGGTTGGCCGCTCAACTCGGCCAGGCGGGCGTTGGCCGCGTCCAAGTCGCGGCGCGTCGCTTCCAACTCGCGGCGCAGTTCCTGCTCGGTGGCGTAGAACGATTCCACGCCACGCCGCCAGTAGGTCCAGTCAATGATCCACTCCACAAGCCACCCCAGGACGATGCCGCCCACCAGGGCGATCCAGACCGTCATGCCGTACTCCTCACTAGGCCGCGCCGGTAGGCGTGGCGGCGCGTGCAGCCGCGGCGACCGTGTCTCTCGCGTGCGGCTGCGTCTCTGGTGGCTAGTATACCAGACAACGACGGCGCGCGCCTGCGCCAATGGGGCTATATGCGCGGGTGAACACGTGGCCGGCTGTGGGGGGACGGCGGTATTGGGTGAGGGCGAAGGTCACGCGTCGGGCGCGGGCCTGCCCTGCTGTTTGCGGCGCAGGCGGTCCAGCCGATGGCGAAGTTCGGCTTCGGCAGCGGGCGACGCCGGCCGGCTCGCGGCCAGTGTGTGCAGCGCCCATGCAGTCCACATCTCGGCCTGGGCCAAGTCATGGAGCTGCCATTCGCAATACTTGGCCAACTCGACATAAGGCGTCGGCCCGGCGTCGGGCACGGAGGTCAGCCACGCTTGCCAACTCTCGGCGGCGGCGTCCCAACGCCCCTGGCGCTTTTGCAGACCGGCCAGGCGGCTGAACAGGTCGGCGCGCCGGACGGGTTCGCGCGCGGTTTCCAGCGCGCGGCGATAGTGCGATTCGGCCAGGTCGAGGCGACCCGCGGCCTCGTAGGCGCGGGCGAGCGCGGCCAAGTCCTGGTCATGCACGTAGGCGCGCAGCGAAGGCGATTCGCTGGTGCCAAAGGCGCAGCTGAGTTGGTCGGCCAGCCCGACCATGGTCACGATGTCTTCGAGGTTGTGATAGAAGACGCGCCGCATTTCGCCGGCGAGACCGCTGCGGACGTACTCCTGGTAGAGTTCGGGGATGAGGCGACCCGGAACGTCGTCTTCGCTGCGCACCAATCCCAGGATTTGCTGTTCCAGGTTGATCAGGCGACAGCTCTGGAGTCGCTGCCGCCATAAGCGGCGCGCGGGGTGCAGCAGGTCCAGGTGCGGACGGTCCTCGCCCAGCCGGGCGACGCCTTCCCCCTGGGGCGGCATGAAGCGCCGGTTCTGCCGGTAGCGGTTACGCAGCAGCGGCAGGTCGAAGGTGCGCCCGTTGAAGGTGACGGTCAGGTCGGCGGCCGCCAGACGCTCATCCAGGGCAACCAGCAGGGCGCGCTCTTCGGCGGGGTTACGCATGAAGTACTGGCGCACGACAAAGTGGAGGTCCGTCGTGTCGCCGGCCGGCCACGGCTCGAACGTACCGACGCCGACCATGAAGCAATAGACGCCCGCGCCGCCGCCTAGCCCGGTCGTCTCGGTGTCGAGGAAGACGGCGTGGCGGTAGTCGCGCAGGTCACGCAGACCGAACTGAGGATGAAACGGGTGAAAGAGCGCGGGGGGCAGGTCGAGCAGGTCGCCCAAGGGGGACGGCCCGCGCGTCTCTGCCAGCGGATAGGCGCGCGTCGTCACATAACAGAAGCCGGCCGCGTTCTCGACGACTGCGCCCGGAATGAGTTCGTCCAGCGGCCCATCGGGC
>CAYJQA010000001.1:0-8985 GCA_964372065.1 uncultured Litorilinea sp. | reverse complement strand
CCTCTCGCGGGCTGGACATGATTATGGTGGCAAGCCGCGGGCGCGGCCCCGCCACCCCCCGCCAACTCTAAATCGTCGCGCGGACCCACGCGCGACGGGCGCAGATTCAGCATTCTCCGCAGGCGGTTCGGGTCAAGCGGCGCGACCATGAGTGCAGCATAGCACAGCGCACAAATACCGACCAAACGTTCGCATTGGCGCGGCCCGGTCGTCGCGAGAAGTTGGTGAGGCCTGGGGTACACGGCTATAATCGCTACCAGTCGCGCGTTTGCGTGGTCCCGCAAGCGCCAGGGGGCGGGCAGCGTCCGTCGAGGAAAACGGCGAATGGGCATACCGGCGGCCAACAGCGCCGTGCAAGCCAAACACTGGAAGATATACCCGGCTGCACCGGAGGAGTATGTGCGCGCCACGCATGAGCACCCTCTGCTGATGCAGGTGCTCTACAACCGCGGGCTACTGTCGCCGGCGGACGCGCTCAATTTCCTGGCCGTGGAAGACGCGGTGCTGGAGAACCCGTTTCGGCTGCCCGATGTGACACCCGCCGCGGAGCGTCTGGTGCGCGCCATCGAGCAAGGCGAGACCATCTGCGTCTACGGCGACTTTGACGCCGATGGGGTGGCCGCCACGGCGCTGCTGGTGTCGGCGCTCCAGGCCGCCGGGGGCCGGGTAGGACCCTACATCCCGGACCGGGTGGACGAGGGGTACGGCCTCAACCTGGACGCGCTGACTGCGATCGCCGAGAAAGCCCAAGTGCTGGTCACGGTGGATTGCGGCATCCGCAGCGTGGCGGAGGTCGCACATGCCCGCCACCTGGGCATGGATGTGATCGTTACCGACCACCATTCGATTGGACCGGTGCTGCCGCCCGCGCTGGCGGTGATCAATCCGCGGCGGCGCGATGGGGCCGCCACCTTTGACCGGCTGGCGGGCGTCGGCGTGGCCTACCGGCTGGCGCAGGCGGTCTTGCGTCTGTGCGCCGAGCGCGGCATCGGCGTGGACGTGGAGCAAGCCGCGGCGCTGGAGCAGGACTTGCTGGATTATGTGGCGCTGGGGACGGTGGCGGATATGATGCCGCTGCTGGGCGAGAATCGTTCGCTGGTGCGGCGCGGGCTGGCGCGGCTGAACATGGCGCAGCGCCCTGGGCTGGCGGCGCTGATGGAGCAGGCCGATCTGCGGCCCGGCACGGTGGACACGACGGCGATCTCGTTTCGCCTGGGGCCGCGCATCAACGCGGCCGGTCGCCTGGCCCATGCCAAGCTCGCCTACCGGCTGCTGCGGACCAATGACCCGACCGACGCCTATCTCCTGGCGACGGAACTGGAATCGCTGAACGTGCAGCGCCGCAACCTCACGGAGAAGGCGCAGATCGAAGCGGAGGTCCAACTGGCGCCGCTGTTGGAGGCCGACGCGGCCATGCTCTTTGTCCACAGCCCGAACTTGCCGTCCGGGATCGTGGGGCTGGTGGCGGGCAAGCTGGCCGAACGCTACTACCGGCCCGCGGTGGTGGTGGAGGAAGGGCCGGAAGAGTCGCGGGGCAGCGCGCGCAGCATTGCGGAGTTCGACATTAGCGCCGCGCTGGACGGGGTGAGCCATTTCCTGGTGCGGCATGGCGGGCACAGCCGGGCGGCGGGGTTTACGGTGAAGACGCGTGACCTGCCGGCGCTGGAGCAAGCTCTGGGCGCGCTGGCCGACGCGTCACTGGTGGACCGCGACGACTTGCGCCCCACGCTGTGGATCGACGTGGAGGCGCAGTTGTCCGAGTTGAACTGGGGGCTGCGCGACCAGTTTGCGCGGCTGGAACCGACGGGCTACGGCAATCCCGCGCCGGTGATATGGAGCCGCAATGTGCGCGTGCGGGATGTGCGCGTCGTAGGCGGCGGCAAGCACCTCAAGCTGATCGTGGACTCAGGCCCGGCGACGCCGGTGCTGGATGTGATTGCCTTTGGGCATGGCGCATGGGCAGGGTCGCTGCAAGCAGATACACGCCTGGACCTGGTGTATTATCTGGAGGCGAACGAGTGGAACGGCCGTCAGGCGCTGCAATTGAACGTGCAGGACATGCGCGTGGCCGAGAGCGGCCCGGCGCCCCAGGTGGCGACGCCTGTACCGGACTAACGGCCCGACGGGCATGAACGGAGGGTAGTATGGCAATCCGGCTATCGACGCCGCTAAAGGTTGGAGTAGGGTTCGGACTGATCGGCTTGACGCTGACGGTCGTCGGCATCGTGCGCGGGGCTGTGCCGCAAAACCCGGCGAGCATGGGCATGGCGCTGCTGATCGGCGGCGGCGTCTGGTTTGTGGTGAGTTGGGCCGTGGCCGCGGCCGCGGTGGATGTGGAGCGTGATGTGGCTGCGGCGGATGCCGCGCCGGACGATGAGGCGCGCGGCTGAGTTGGGCGCGTTGGGTTATCTGTGAGATGCAATCTTCGGCGAGCGCCGCAGCGGTCCGCGGGCGCGCCACACTGACACGGACGATGGAGTGAGCATGGGCGGGCAAAGCGAGGCGGCCATTTTGCGCGGAGTGCGGGCAGTGCTGTTGGACATGGACGGCGTGTTGTATGTGGGCAACCAGGCGTTGACGGGGGTCCAAGAATTGCTGGATTACCTGGACGCCAGCGGGCGCAAGTGGCTGTGCGTGACCAACAACTCGAGCCGGACTTCGCAGGATTTCAGCGACAAACTGGCCGCCATGCAGGTGAAGGTCGGCCCTTCGCACATCCTGGGCAGCGCCGAGGCGACTGCCAACTGGCTGGCCGAGCGCCTGCCGGTGGGGACCAAGGTGTTGATGATGGGCGAAGCATCGCTGCGCGCGGCGCTGACCAGCAAAGGCTTCGACCTGGTGACCGATCCGTTTGCTGCCGAGGTCGTGGTGGCAACGATTTTTTTTGGGCTGAACTACGGCATCTTGAGCGACCTGGCGCTGGCGATTCGCAACGGCGCGCGGTTTGTGGCGACCAATCCCGACCCCAGCCTGCCCACGGAGCGCGGCCAAGTGCCGGGCACGGGGAGCCTGGTGGCGCTGCTGGCGACGGCCAGCGGTCGCCAGCCGGAGTACGTGGGCAAGCCGTATCCGGGAATGTTTGAGCAGGCGATGCACCGCTTGCAGACGCAGCCGGGCGAGACGATGATGGTCGGCGACCGCTATGAGACGGATATCGTGGGCGCGCTGGAACTGGGGATGCCGACCGTGGGGGTGCTGACCGGTGTGAGCACGCGCGACGACTATGCCGCGGCGGCAAACCCGCCGCAGTTCGTCGTGCCGGGGCTGCCCGAACTGCTGGCGCTCTTTCGCCAAGCCGACGCCGCTTAAGTGGACGGCCGCGGGTCCGCGGGGACGGCTTTGACGGGGCGCGCGACGTTGGGCTACAATTAACATAATGACTACGATTCCGTTGTTGCCGCAGCCGGAGAGTGATACCGGGCTGTCGCTGCTTGACCTATCGCTGGACGACCTGATCGCGCGGCTGCGCGAATGGGGATGGCCCGCGTTCCGCGGCCGCCAGGTCTGGGAGTGGATCTATCGCCACTATGTGGACGATTTCGGCCAGATGACCAACCTGCCCGCCGATTTGCGGGCACAACTGGCCGAACGGGCGACGCTGCGCGTGATCCAGCCGGTGGCCGAGATGGTATCCCACGGACGCGACACGCTGAAGATGCTGTTTCAACTGCGCGATGGGCAGACCATTGAAGCGGTGCTTATGCTGTATGACCGGCGGCGCACGCTGTGCATCAGCAGCCAAGCGGGCTGCGCGATGGGCTGCACCTTCTGTGCGACGGCGCAGGGCGGTCTGGCGCGCAACCTGACGCCGGGCGAGATTGTGGCCCAGGTGCTTTACTTCGCCCGCTATCTGGCCGACCCCGCCGCCTTGCCGGCGACGGAGGTGGCGCGACCGGCGACCGTCTCGAACATCGTGCTGATGGGCATGGGCGAACCCATGCACAACTATGCCAACGTGTGGACCGCGCTGCGACGACTGACGGACCCCGGCGCGTTTGGTCTGGGCGCACGCAATATCACCCTGAGCACGGTGGGGCTGGTTCCCATGATCGACCGGATGGCGGAGGAAGGGCTGCAAATCGGGCTGGCAGTGAGCCTGCACGCGCCCAACGACGCGCTACGGAGCAGCCTGGTTCCCGTCAACAAGGGGTATCCGGTGGATGCGCTCTTGGCCGCGGTGGCGCGGTATAGCGAAAAGACGCACCGGCGGGTGACCTTCGAGTATGCGCTGATGGCGGGCATCAACGACAGCGTCGAGTTGGCCGAGGAACTGGCGCGGAAGATCAAGCATCTGCTGTGCCATGTGAATCTGATCCCGCTGAACCCGATCCCCAACAGCCCGTTTCAGCCGACGAGCGACGAACAGACGCGCCAATTTGTGGAGGCGCTGCAGCGGCATGGCATCTCCGCCACCGTGCGGCTGCGGCGCGGGATCGAGATCAACGCGGGGTGTGGGCAACTGCGGCGCGCGCTGGCCGCCTCGGCGCGGGCATAGAAAACGCGCCAGCCGTGCGGCTGGCGCGTTTACCTGCGGTCTGTGAAAGCTAGGTCTTCTGCAGCGTCCGGATGCACTGGGTGCACAACTTCTTGGAGACGGTCTTGCCCGCCTCGACGACCTGAACCTTTTGCACGTTGATGCTCCAGGTGCGCCGCGTCGCCTTGCGCGACCAAGGACGGTTGTTGCCGTATTGCGGACCGCGGCCGCACTGCTCACATTTCGCCATGATTGACTCCTTCGCAAATACCCACGGCGCCGAGCGCGCCCGCGGTGATTGTCAAGATTGTAACCGGGACACTATAGCACAGGCGCAACACCCCTGTCAAACGGGACGCCGCAGTTCGGATGCGGCATCGGCGCGGCCGGTGGCCGGCGGCGCTCCCCCGCGGTGACGAGAATGGGGCGTTAGCCTGGGGGCAGAGAAATTTGTGTGAACGGCGCGGCTTGAGTATCCTGAGAAGGATCACACGCAACGACCACGATCAGCGCGCGATCGCGGCTAGGACTGTCCGCTCAACACGCAACATAGACGCGATAGAAATTGGTTTCGGATGGGCAAAGTACGCATCGTAACCGACAGTAATGCATTTCTGACGCCGGAGCTTCTGGCGAAGTATCCGATCGAGGTGATCCCCCATCGGATCAAGATCGGTTCGTCGCTCTATGAAGAGGACGCCGAGTTTACCGCCGACAAGATGTTTGCCAAACTCCAAGAGGCGCAGGCGGCAGGCGTGAACCGGCTGCCGGATGTGCATGCCGCCGACATCAATACCATTCTGGACTGCTACCGGCGGCTGGGACGCCAGTCGGAGCAGATCGTGTCCATCCACATGAGCAGCGAGCTGAGTCCCATGTGGCAGCAGGCGCGGCGTGCGGCCGAGATGCTGAAGGGGCGCTACAGTATCCGCGTGATCGATAGCCTGAGCACGTCGTATGGGCTGGGGCTGCTGGTGGAGCAAGCGGCGAAAGCGGCGGACAAGGGCGCATCGCTGGCCGAGATTGCGCGCATTACCAACGGCGCGGTGCCGCATCTGTATGTCGCGCTCTTTTCGGAGAGCCTCGGCTTTTTGGAACGGAGCGCCCGGCTCGGCCCGTCCCAAAGCGTGCTGGGCGCGATGCTGGGCATCAAGGCCATGCTTATGATGGAAGACGGCAAGCTGGTCCCGCTGGAGAAGGTACAGACGCGGGACGAGGTGGTGGATAAACTGGCGGAATTTGTGGTCGAATTCGCCAACGTGGAGCGCGTGGGCATCATGCAGCACGCATACGAACAGCCGCAGGCCGCGTTGACGGCGCGTTTGGGCGAGATTTTGCCGCATGTGCGGGTCGAGAAGCTGAGCGTGCCGCCCAGCTTGGCGGCCTATCTAGGGCCGAACATGATTGGGGTTGTCGTATACGAGGGGGCGTTTTAGAGGTGGCGACATCGGCGTTTGAACGACTGCTGCGCGTGCTGGAACTGGAGGAGCGACAAGGCTGGCGTAACCGGGCCGTGGTCGGTGGCCTGCAGGCGATGGCCGCGCGGTGGCAGGGCGACGCCGAACATGAAGCGGCGGACCCCCAGATCGTGCAGACCGTGGTCGCGCTGATGCATCGTTATGCGGCGGCCGAGCCGTCCTCCCGCGGTGAGGTGGTGCGCTTAGCGCGCGCGGCGCTGGCGGGCGAGCCGGTTGACCTGAGCGAGCCGGCAGTGGAGGCGGTGGTCGAGGCGGCCGCCGGGCCGACGCCCGTCGCCGCGGTGGAGGAGTTGCCGCCGCCTGAACCGACCCATGTGGCGCGTGAACGTGCGCGCAGCCGCCAGGCCGGGCGCGGCCGCAGCGCGCCGGACCTCGACGCGCCGGTGACGGTGCTGTCCGGCGTGGGCAGCGCGGCGGCGGAGTTATTGGAGCGGCTGGGGATCACGCGGATCGCGGAACTCATTTGGTATTTGCCCAGCCGTCACGACGACTTTAGCCGGCAGCGGACGATCGCCCAACTGCAACCGGGCGAGCAGGCGACGGTGATCGCCAATTTGTGGGAGATCCGCGACCGCAAGATGGGGATGAACCGCCAGATGGTGCAGGGCATCTTGGCCGACGGTACGGGCACGCTGCACGCGACTTGGTGGAACAAGTATGTGAGCCGTCAGCTCAAGCCGGGCACGACCATGCGCTTTAGCGGCAAGGTCGGCCTCTTTCTCGGCCACAAGACGTTGGAGAATCCCGTCTTTGAGGAGATTGACGAGGAGATGGTGGCCACGGGGCGGATGACCCCCGTCTATCGCTTGACCGAGGGGTTGAGCAACAAGCGGCTGCGCGGCTGGGTCAAGGCGGCGTTGGACGAATACGTCGACCTGGTGGCGGACCCACTGCCCGACTACGTGCGCCAGACGCACGCGCTGCCGGGTCTGGCCGATGCGCTGCGCCAAGTCCATCTTCCGGACAGCGTCGAGCAGCGGGATGCGGCGCTGCGTCGGTTGGCCTTTGACGAATTCCTGTACATCCAACTCGGCGTGCTGCAGCGTCGCCGTGAACTGCAAGCCGCGGAGGCGACATCCTTGCCCGCGGACGATGCGGTGATCGAGACGTTCCGGGCGGCGCTGCCGTTCGGGCTGACGGGCGCGCAGGAGCGCGTGCTGGACGAGATCCGGCGCGACCTGGCGCGCACCGTGCCGATGACGCGCATGGTGCAGGGCGACGTGGGCAGCGGCAAGACGGCCGTGGCCGCGGCGGCCATGTACATCGCGGCGCTCAACGGCGCACAGACGGCGCTGCTGGCCCCCACGCAGATTTTGGCGGAGCAGCATCACCGCAGCCTTGCCCGTTTGCTGACGGGGCTGACGCGGCGGGACGGGCAGCCGCTCCAGGTTGCGCTGCTGACCGGTCGCGTGACCGGGGCCGCGCGCGAGGAGGTTTTGGCCGGGTTGGGCGCGGGCGACATCGACGTCGTGGTGGGGACGACCGCGTTGATTCAGGAAGGCATCGACTTCGCCGGTCTGGGCTTGGTGGTGGTGGACGAGCAACACCGTTTCGGCGTCGAGCAGCGCGGCGCGCTGCGGAGCAAGGGCGGCCAGCCCCACCTGCTGGTGATGAGCGCCACGCCGATCCCACGCAGTCTGTCGCTGACGATCTACGGCGACCTCGATCTGAGCCTGATCGACGAGATGCCGCCGGGCCGTGTGCCGGTCAAGACCAAGTGGTTCCGCCCGCCGGAGCGCGAACGCATCTATGGCTTTATCCGCCATGAGGCGCAGGAGGGTCGCCAAGCCTTCATCGTTTATCCGCTGGTGGAGGAAAGCGAGAATTTGGAGGCCGGTTCGGCGGTTGCCGAGTCTGAGCGGCTGAGCCAGGACATTTTCCCCGATCTGCGCGTGGGGCTGCTGCACGGGCGCATGAGCGGCCAAGACAAAGACCTGATGATGCGCGCCTTTGCCGAGCATGACTTTGACGTCCTGGTCAGTACCACGGTGATCGAAGTGGGCATTGACGTGCCGAATGCGTCCGTCATGTTGATCGAGGATGCGGAACGCTTCGGTCTGGCGCAACTGCACCAGTTGCGCGGGCGTGTTGGGCGAGGCGGTCAGAAGAGCTACTGCGCGCTGGTCAGCCGCGCCGAGGGTGCGGTGGCCGAAGAACGGTTGCGCGCGCTGGAATCCACCAACAGCGGCTTTGTCCTGGCCGAAAAAGACCTGGAACTGCGCGGGCCGGGCGACTTCTTGGGCACGCGCCAAAGCGGGCTGCCGGAACTGCGCGTGGCGCAGTTGAGCGACGTGGCGACGATTGCGGCGGCGCGCGATGCGGCGCAGGCGATCTTTGCCCGCGACCCGGAACTGCACGCCAACGCCGAACTCAGCCACAACGTGGAGCGTTTCTGGCGCGGTCACGGCGACGTGAGTTGACGCGCCCGCCCGCGACGTCAGCGTATTTGTCTATTACGAGAAAAGAACACCGCGGTCGCCATACTGGCGACCGCGGTGCGCGTTTGGAGTCTGTGTTGGCGGCTTAGCGCGCGGACATGGGCACGTAGGGGCGCTCTGCCGCGCCCAGATAGACTTGCCGCGGCCGCGCGATGCGTTGTTCGGGGTCGGTGACCAGTTCCTGCCATTGGGCGAGCCAGCCGGGCGCGCGCCCCAGCGCAAAGAGCACAGTGAACATGTCCACCGGGAAGCGCATGGCCCGGTAGATGATCCCACTGTAGAAGTCGACGTTGGGATAGAGCTTGCGCTTGATGAAGTACTCGTCGCTGAGCGCGACTTCTTCCAGTTTGAGCGCAATATCGAGCAAGGGGTCGGTGCCGGTGACGGCAAAGACATCTTCGGCGACCTTCTTGATGATGCGGGCGCGCGGGTCGTAGTTCTTGTAGACGCGATGGCCGAAGCCCATGAGGCGGAACTCGCCCTTCTTGACGCGGTCCACATAGGTGGGCACGTTGGCGACCGAACCGATTTCTTGCAACGTTTTCACGACAGCCTCGTTGGCGCCGCCGTGCAGCGGGCCGAAGAGGGCCGCGGT